>CAZISK010000235.1:0-9647 GCA_964541355.1 uncultured Candidatus Obscuribacterales bacterium | reverse complement strand
AAAACAGATAGATAACTTTCACGGGCAGTGCACGTCGATGTTTATCGAGGTTGCGTAGGACGGCATGATTGCTGGTTCTCGCATCCGGCATAGCAACAGTTCCAAGCGGGTCGTTCTAACGATAGCGAGTCTCGGACGCTCGTTAACCGCAACAGCACCTGTGTCCGCTGGACAATCCTGTACTCGAACTTTGGAGACAACATGTCTGTGCCTTTCCTTGGTTCTAAGCTTGGCAATCCCGATGACCTCCGCCGGGCCGGTTCCCTCCTCATCCGCCAAGTGACCGGTCAGTGGACGTCTGGTTCGCTGGCCGAAGAGGGCAAGTACCTGGACTTCTGTAAGCATCAGAAGGGCAGCCTGTTCATCCTGACCGCCGAAGTTCTGGAAGCCGCCGCCCGCCTCGATGAGCTGCGGACGCGTCAGTTCACTCCCGATCCGACGGCCAACTTCCAGGATCTGCCGGCCGCTGTGGACAACTTGATCGACGCGATCACCCACACTCTGAACTCCGCGGTCACCTACCTCCACGCTGCAGCCCAGTTGCTCAACGCGGCGGAGCAGGCGGCTTCCGACCGGCAAACCGCCGTCCTGGCGTCGAGCTGCCTCGGTCGCATCGACCGGCTGCGCAGTCAGGTCCGCGTCCTGCTCGACAGCATCGACCTGATGTCGGTCGAGAACGTGTTCGTCGACTTCGCCGTCAACAACATCGTCGAGTAACGGCGCAGCGGCTGTAGCGACGCGCAGAGGGGGAAGGCGTGCAGAAGCACGTCGACCCTCTTTGTGTCGGAGCATGAGATACTAGAATAAGTAGTAAAGAGCGCGATCAAAGGTAAATGGTTAGTAGCGGACGTGCTTAGCGCCTGCGCTTGCAGCCACTTGGCGAATCTGCTTATTGCACCATGTTCCGCAAACGGTCTCCAGGAGACAGACTTGAACGTCTTGGAGTGAATGCTTACGATCAAAGATCAAAGCCCAATCATCGTTTCATATCTCTCAGGCGAAGCTGCTTTAACTGTTCTCTGTCCTCGAGCTCGTGATCTTCATCGCCAAGCTTTCGATAGGATTCTGCCCGTATTTCATAGTATTGCTTGTCGTTTGGAAAACGTTTTATAGCCTCGGTGCATAATTTGATTATCTCTTCCGGAGGTCTCTCCATCGAGCGCAGGAGATCTATGTTCAAAGTCCAGTAGTTCGACAATGTCGGATCAAGTTTAACAGCCTTCTGAATGTCGACTAGAGCTTCGGGATACTTTTTCCGCTTCTTGTACTCGACCGCTCTGCCTTCGTAGGCGCCTGGCTCCTTCGGAAACTTCTGGATCAGTTTCGTCCACAACCTTGAGATCTCGGTTTGTTTGCCGTTTTGTTCGAGGATCAGCGCCTTTACGTGCGTAACCATGACTTCATCGCTTGCCGTATGTTTGAGAGCCAGCGCTTTATTGCAGCATTTGATCGCTTGGGTCGAGTCTTCCATGGCTGCTGTGGCGAGACCTTTTTGTATAAGAGCTCCTACTGAGGAGGGTTGCTTAGCAAGCACGTCATTTGCGATAACGTAGGCTAATTTGTGCTTCTTGCTGAAGTTGGCGATCGTAGCGCCTCCCACAAGAAGCGCTGTGTTGCCCAGATGTTGTGGATCGAGGAACTGCCTGATGTTTGTTTCAGTAACAGAACCTTGTTGGATTGCCTTAATAAGCAGACTATTTCTAAATGCAAGCAGATCATCTTTATCGCTGTTTTTTGCTACTACCGAAATTGCTGTCAGAGCGTTCTTCAGCTGCCCTTTCTGTTCGTAGATGTGAGCGCGAAGAACGTAAGAATCAAACTGGTCCATCTGCAGAACCTTAGCGGTGTCATCGAGCGCGCCGTCAAACTCACCAAGGTTGGTCCTGGCGTGGGCGCGACCGCGATACGCTTCGATGTCGGATGGGTCGAGCGCCAGTGCTCGACTGTAATCGGCCTCCGCCTCTTTCCATCGCCCCTGGCACGACCGCACCAGTCCCCGAAATTCGTAGCCGGCGCAGAACTTATTGTCGCGGTCTATTGCCTGGTCGCAAAGTCGGATTGCTTGCTCGTGTTGCGACAGTAGTTGATAGGCATGCGCCTGTAGCAGAATCCCATTCAACGACGATGCTGGAGATTTGGCCACGTGCTTCCAGTCGTTGATGGCGAGCTCAGGCTTCTTCCTTTCCAAGTTGATGCGTGCTCTGGTGAAGATGAGCTCTGCGCATTTGCCATTGGAGTCTTCGATCTCTTTATCGATTGCCGCGATCACGTTGTCTGCGCCGATCTCCGGGACAATGGCGCAATAGCCGACAGATCTTTTCACCGGATCTTTGCTGTATGATGAAACGAGCTCCAGAGGCGGCTTTTTGCCTACTAAGATACGATAGACGACCCAGCCGTGTTGTAGAGCCCAACCTCTGAAGTACCTGGGCAGCCGTGGTTGCTTGAGTACGTATTCTGCGTCGGCGATCGACTCCTTGTACATTCCGGCGTGATGGTACGCAATAGCTCTCTGGCGCCTCGCTCGCATGTCTTGCGGATTATCGGCGATTGCTTTTGTCAATGTATTGATCGATTCCTGGAATCGTCCCTGGCGCATGAGGTGGACACCGGCCTCGAAGTCGCTGGCCCACTGGCTGGAAGGCTGAGCGGCGTGATTCGATAGCTGTAGGGTCAAGAAGACGCAAACAGCAAGGATCGTAGTTTGATAAACTTTAGATCGCTTGTCGTGGCTTCTCATGGTTCGATACCATATTTAGTGTCAAGTCTTTGATTTTGGAATCCTGATTGTAAAGGTAGAGCCCAGTCCAGTTCTACTTTCTACCGAGATAGCGCCGTTGTGCTTCTCGACAATAACTTTGCAAATCGCAAGGCCAAGACCAGTGCCATGTTTTTCCCCGGAATCTACCTTGCTGTTCACCTGCTTCCATCGGTCGAATATGGATGATTGTAACTCTTCAGGAATGCCTCGACCCTGGTCGCTTACTTGAATTGTGACGCTGTCTTCCGTCTCCTCACCACTGACCCGAACGGTCTGTCCTGATTCTGAAAATTTCACCGCATTTGATACCAGATTTACAATGACCCTGACGACCTTCTCTCCATCGCAAAGCAGAGTGATGTGGTCGGGACAGGACGAGCGCAGTTGAACTTCTTGACGGCGCGCGAAGTCGGAGACGCTTTCAATGGCGGTGTCGATCAGATCTTGCAGGGATGCACTTTCGAGATGCAGCTCGCTGCCGCCGCTCTCCAGCTTTTCCATGTCCAGGAGATCGTCGGTCATGTTGACCAGGAGACTTACACTTTTCTTGAGTGCCTGGATTTTCTGCGCTCCATGATCGCCGAGTTGGCCGTAGATGCCTGCCGACAGAGCTTCAAGGAAGATCATGACTGATGCAATCGGAGTTCTCAGGTCGTGGCTTATCATGGCAATGAAGTCTTGTTTGAGCCGCTCGACCTCTTTGCGGTCTGAGATGTCGTGCACGATGCAAAATAGTGATTCTTTGCTTTGTGGAGCCGAGACCGACCAGGCTACGTCCTTTATCTCTCCGCCCTTGCTCTTGAGCTGGGATTCGAAGCGCACTGTGTGTCTCGATCTTATAGCGAGGTCAAGATTGTTCCAGGTTGACTCAGCGAATTTGTCTGTTACGAGATTGGCGAGCTTGCTGCCGCGAAGCTCGTCGGGAGTGTATCCGAGCAGGTCGAATACGGCTGGATTGATTGTGAGGAAGACGCGGTCCGGCGACAAGCTGCAGATTACGTCCACTGCCTGGTCTACGATCTCACGTTCGCGATTGTGGGCGGCGATAAGCTCGCTCGTCACTTTGTGAAAGGATCCGTCTAGGGTAGTAAGCTCATCATTCCCGGCCAGTCGAGGCAACAATGACTCTCCGCGTGCGAGTCGCAGTGTGTTTTCCGTCAATACAGCCAGCCGTCTGTTTAAACCGTGATTGAAGTAGAATGCAATTACAGCCGCTAAGAAGAGATTAGCTCCGATGCCGAAATAGATGATGTTCTGAAGCATCTCCCTTTTTTCGGCTGCGATCGTCGTCGCGCCTAGCTCTCTCTTCTCCTGATCTATGCTGATTCCTTCCGCGATTTCGGTCGACCTGGTCATGATCAAGTCATATTGCCCTTGAAGACGCTTCAGTCGCAGCATGAGCAGACGCATATCGCCGCTTTCGTAGTCTTCTTTGGCGCTGTCGAGCAGATCGAATCCTTGCCGCTGTAGGGTTTCCAGTCGGACTACACGTTTGGCCAGATTTGGATCGGCTTTCGTGAGCCCCTTCAGATCGGCGATGTGCGATTCGTACTGTCTGGATTGCTCTTCGAACTGCTCGAGCATCGATATGTCGTGTTGGGTGTTGGAAAGGAAAAGTGCTCGGGCCGCACGGAAAAGATCGTTCAGCACTCGAGCGATGGCTACCTCGGTTTTTCTGGCATGAATGGAAGAGCGCACGGATTCTTCCATGTCGTGCAACATCCACCACATCAAAAATAAGAATGCCAGTTCGAAAATCAGCGGAATTACGATTAGAACGTACGCTTGATGGGACAGTCTGAGGTTCATCCTGCTACCGTACCTGGTGTCGTCAACAAGCGAGAGAGGTGGGTGGGTGCTGTCGATTTTATTTTATGTACCCTGATGCTTCGCTATCTATTTCTAATGTGCTGGTAAAACATTGCCAATGGTTCCAGTCGGCAATTGCGCGTTTGCACTGTCACGAACGGCTTTGCTGACTTTTTATGTAAGCATTCACTCCAAGACGTTCAAGTCTGTCTCCTGGAGACCGTTTGCGGAACATGGTGCAATAAGCAGATTCGCCAAGTGGCTGCAAGCGCAGGCGCTAAGCACGTCCGCTACTAACCATTTACCTTTTTATTTCGGAGATACTCATGTATATAGGAGATACGGCGTTGGAGAGAACCGGTCTGTGAGGACTGCGTCTCTACGCCACTTCGGCTCACGCTTCCAGAATTGACTCCCGGGCGTAGCCCTGTGAGTCGCAGCATGGTGGGCGTCCTTTTCCCGCCTTAAGCGGGCTGAAATGTCAAAAAGAGATTGGGGTTGTGGTGGGATTGGCGAACACGGGAGGCCGGTGATCACACCGGCCTCCGCGTGCTGCTTAGATGACGTTGTCGTTGCGCAGTACTGAGAGGATCATCTCGACGCGGTCCTCGGGGTTAGGGAGGAGAGGGATGTCGAAGACGCGCGCGCCCGTCTTCCGGTACACCCGATGCGCGATGGGGTTGACGCGCAGGGTGAACGCGGGATCCTCGTAGCGGATGCCGTCGTCTTCCCAAGACGGGACGGGGGCCAGAACGAACGCGTACTGAACGAGACCGTTCGGGAGGTCTGCGAGGAAGGCGGGCTCCTCGCATCCGGTCGCTTCGCAGTAGTAGCGTCCGTCGTAGATGCCCCGGTCGAGGAAGACGAGTTCGACCCCGCTCAGCGCGATGGCGATCTCGTGCTCGCGCTGACGGATGACGACTTCACGGCGGAACCCGATCGGGTCGGTGAGCGGGCAGAGCTTGCGCTCCTCAATCACCTCGGTCGCCTTCTCGTTGATGGTCTTGAACCCGCGCTTGCCGAGCAGTTTGATCTGCTTCGTCTTGCCGATGTTCGGACCACCAATCAAAGCAGCTTTTACTAGCATTGCCTAATTTCCTTAAAAACAGGTGAAGAAGAGGTCGTACGCGCAAGAACCTGAAGTTTCAAAACTTCAGAACTTGCATGCAGTTACTTCTTCTGCCGAAGACCGCCCTGTTTATACAGGGGGTAACTTTCCTGGCAGATTGCCTTGCACTCGCTGTGCAGGTCTTGTGTTAGGCGGCTAAGCGAAACAATTAACTACGTGTTTTTGAGAAGCCTTCCTTCGAGAGTGAAATTCAACAAGCGATACAAAAAATATAGGTATAGCGAGGATGCAATTTCAAAGAAGGGACTCGAAATGCCGTGTCCCTGGAACTTCTTGTGGCATGAGCGTTTTCAAAGAGTGTTGAGCTTGAATTAATATCGTTTCATTGTTTATTTTTCGCTAAGCACCGTATTTGATGCCAGTATTGCTATCATAGGCGCGTATAGTGATATCAAGAGGAACGTCAAGAATATCGTCAAGGTGCACTCTTGCTGGGCCTCGCAAGACAGATGCCGGTGCCCGATTTCGATGCTTGCTGCTTCGCTCTTTCGGCCTCACCTAATAGCGTTGCTACGTCGACCGCATCATCAGGTATGCAGGCAATACCAATGGAGACGAACATGCCGCCGGTTGCTTCTTTGCGATCGAGCGGGCTTGTCGCCAGCGCTTTGTAGATCCGCTCTGCTATACGGAGCGCCTTATCGGCGCGAATTCCAGGCAACATCACTGCAAAGTCGCGGTCGTCGTAGTGGGCGAGAACATTGCGCGCGCTCGTTGCTTTATCAACGCGGTTAGCCAGCTCCTGCACTTCGGTTGCGTTGAGAACCGTCTTGCCTCGAGCTAGTGTCGCCCTTGTCGGCTGAATCTCCATGATTAGCATCGATATTGGCGAAGTCGAGCATTTGATTTGCACGCCGAGAAGGAACAAGAGGGCTGAATAGGTGAAGATTCCGGTCTCGCCGGATAGCAATGCTCTTCGTACTGAATCGACCAGTCCGCTATCGATTTGCTTGGGTTGTAAATCGAGATGAGCGGCTGGCTGAGCCGATACCAGTGCAATGACGTTTTGCTTGAGCAGGTTGGCGACTACAGGCACCCACTGCGATCTTAGTAAATTCAGGTCAGTGACGATATCTTCCAGCGTCTCTCTGCCGTCCAGCTCGATGTAGAACTGCTTCAGGAGCGCCATGCCAATCGGCTCTCCTCTGGACATGATCTCCTCGAACTTGTCTTCGCTTAAATCAGCGTTGACATGCTCCAGGATAGAGGTCATCCGAATGCCGGCATTCATCAGATATGCGGTATTGTCGAGTAGTAGCACGCCTTCCAAGAGCAGAATTTCGAGGCTGCGGTTGATTGTTTTTTCGTCAGTCTTGAGCTTGGGTTCAAAGTTGAAATCGCCGTCGGACCAGCAGACGACCTGAAGGAAGCAATCTTCGCCTGTGCCTTTGGAGCCTTCGGCATGGACGGGTACACCCTTCACAAAGTAGATGTCCGCCCAGGTTGTCGGATGGCGCTGGATTTTCAGTCTTCCGGACATGTGTCCCATGCCTATAGACTGCACGAGGTTGGTGATGTGAACCACCTTGAGATTGCCTTTGAGCATTTCTTCGCGAGGCATCAAGGCGCTCATGCTGTCTTCCACCGGAATGTTGGTGAAGGTATGGAGATTGAGCTCTTGAACGGTGGTTCTTGTAGTTGGGCTTCTCGGGATGGGAGCTGAGAACGATTCCACCGCCGGTGTCATCTGGACCGCCGGATTAATCTGTGGAGCGCTTGTTAATGAATCCTGTCCTAGCTGAGTGACTTGTGGTGCGGTGGTGAGCGAGTCCTGCCCGACGTGAGAAGCGCTTGCTGTGGCACGCAAAACAGTGGGTTTGAGACCAAGCGTTTCCAGAATGCGGTCCCTCACCGTGGCAACATCACTGGTCTTCACTTGCCAGAGCTCTCTTGTTTCTTCAGAGTCGCGGCTGACGAACAGGTGCCAGTCGAAAGTCTGGGCGGCGTCATACTCGAGTGAAATGGCGTAATTGTCTGTCTCGTTGACGGTCCAACCAAGATAGAACTTTGCACCGCTATCCTTTGAGGCGGCTTCCATAAGTGATCGAAGATCGGAGGCTGTAGGTTTTTCTGAGAGGACTTTGAGTCTCTGAGAACCTTCAGACTGGTTGAGCATTTGGAGCAGTGTTCTTGATCGGGATCTAGTTCATTGTACCCAGACCATAATGATTAACCTGGAAAGACTTGGTCTCTTTCAGCAGTTTGATTACCAGTGTCACATAATTTTGTGGCCGTAAGACAGTCGCTGCCAGGATCGGGCTGGGTCGGTTTTCAAGGGGGTGCGTCTAAAACCGTGTCCCCGTGAGTGTTACGAGCGAAAGACATTAAGCAGTTATTAAATCGGGACATTCGCGCAAGTTGATGGTCGAGTCTTTATTCCAGTTCCAATATCGAAATGTGAGCGGGATCAACGGTATTGGCAGGACAATTGCGATAAACTCTTGTGTCTGCGGAAATGAGGACGCTCAGCCGGTGTGCGTGACGACCTTCGTTCCGTCGGATGTCGCGGCGCTGCCGCTGTTGAGAAGCGCACATACACATATGTGAGGAACAGGCCATGCTGAAATCGGATGCCGAAAGAGTAATTAGAAAAGCCATCGAAGAGTGCGACGCGCAGTTTACCGAAGAGCAAATCAAGGCGTTGAGCCAGATGATGCTGAAGATTTCCTCCACCATCGTCGAAGAGGCTTTCGCTAGCTGGAAGCCGGGTGGTGGTGGCAGACCGCAGTTTTTCGCCTGATTGGCAACCCGCGTATTACTCAACTCTCTAAAGAGGTTCTAGAGGACCAAGAGCCCATGTCGACCGCAATTGATAAGGCTAAACAGCTCCAAGACGAAATCGTGGAGCTCAGGCGACACATTCACGAGCATCCCGAACTGAGCTTTCAAGAAAATGAGACCGCCAGGCTTGCCTCCGACAGGCTCAAGACAATGGGCTTTCAGGTCAGGGAGAAGGTTGGTAAGACCGGGGTAACAGCCGATTACGGCAAAGGCACCTTGATCGCTATTCGGGCTGACATGGATGGGCTACCGATTGCCGAAGCCAATCAGGATTCCTACCGCTCCAAGAACCCTGGCGTTATGCATGCTTGTGGTCACGATGCCCATGTCAGTTGCGCTCTGGCGACGGCCAAGATCCTTTCTGCCGAAAAGCTGGGCGGCGCAATCCGCATGCTGATGCAGCCGGCTGAGGAATATGGGGATGAAGAGGGCGTGTCCGGTGCCGTGCGCATGCTCGAAGATGGTGCGCTCGAAGGGGTTAGCGCCGTTATCGGGCAGCACATCGACGCCAGCTTGCCGGCCGGCAAGGTTGGAATAATCAATGGACCTATCATGGCTGCGGTGGACGGATTTTCCCTGACCATCAAAGGCAAAGGTGGACACGGAGCCTATCCGGAGACCACCATCGATGCCATCGTCATTGGTGCTCAGGTAGTCGAGATTATTCAGCAAATCGTTTCCCGGCGCGTATCGGCGCTCGAGCCTGCTGTAGTTACGATCGGCTCGTTCAGTAGCTCGAGCACTCGTGGCAATGTAATCGCCGAAGAGGTCTACATGGAGGGCACGATTAGAAGTTTCAACCAGGCGACCGGAGCCCTCTTGCGCAGGGAATTAGAGCGGGCCGCCAGCGTGTCGCGAGTACTCGGTGGTGACTACGAGCTGAAATTCCATCTGGGCTATCCAGCCACCGTCAACAATGATGAGATCGCAGGCGTGATGCGAGCTGTCGCTATCGAGCTTATTGGACGGGAAAACGTTATTGATATCAAGCCTAAGACATGGAGCGAGGATTTCTCCTTTTTTGCGCAGAAAGCGCCGGCTGCCTTTATGTTCCTGGGAGCCGAGATTGAGGGAGATCGCCGCAGTCACCACAGTGCTAATTTCGATATTGACGAATCCGGATTGTACATAGGCACGGCGATCATGGCAGAGACTGCAAAACGGCTG
>CAZISK010000234.1:0-9648 GCA_964541355.1 uncultured Candidatus Obscuribacterales bacterium | reverse complement strand
TCAAGGGCTCATAAGCTCTTATGATTTCTTTCGAAATCTCCTTTAAGACGCTCTCGAGCACTGTCTTTGCTTGATTCTCCAGACTGGAGCCGCGGCGCAACTGTGTGCTTTTGTCCGCACACTCTTTCCAGGTGCCCTTGAGATCAAGCGTGAAACGTACCACAATCGTGCCGTAAGGATAAATCTTCAAGTGCGTGCGAAAATTGACGCCCTCCACCAACTGCTCATCCAGGTTAGCGGCCAGCGGCGCCTCGCGGAATTTCAGATACCTTGGCGAGACTTGACCCTGAACTTTGAGCTGTGCGCGTTCGTATCTCGTGCCTGCCCGCTCCAGCCCGGCAAGGTCTATGGTTTCGCCTATGTCGAACACGAAGTAGGCATGCAGAAAACCCTCGTCGAAGGGCGGCGCATCAATGGCGGTTATTTGATTGGAAGTGGTTGCACTGGTGACCATCGCTCCTAAATGTTGACGTATGCACTATCATCTTTCAACTTTCGTCCGAATAATTTCTTGGGAGTCTGGCGATTGGCGGTTGCGAAATCCAGGCTTTGGGAACATTGTCTTTGACTCTAAGCAGATTATGTCCTATGGAACCTTCCACAAATCAACTCGGTTTTGACGATCTGATCGGTGTCACACTTGCCGAGCGCTATTGTGTAAAAGGCAGACTCAATCAAGGTGGGATGGGTACGATTTACGTTGCCCACGATCAGGTCCTTAACAGAGAAGTCGCCATAAAGAGCGTTGTGCGCAACAATCTGGACGAGGTCGAGCTAATCAGATTTCATCGGGAGGGCAAGGCTGCCAGCACGGTTCGTCACCCGAATGTAGTTCAGATGCTCGACTTCGGCGTATCGAAGTCCGGACAGCCCTATATGGTCATGGAATTGATAAAGGGTTTGACGCTTGCCGAGTTGATTCAGAAGTCCGGTCCGCAGAGCGCTGAGTTCACGCTTCGAATCATTGAACAAATTGCCAATGGAATGGTCGCTGTGCATGGTGCTGGAATCGTCCATCGAGACCTCAAGACAAGCAATATTATGGTCGTAGATCGGGGATACGATCGGGAAGTTGTTCGAATCCTTGATTTCGGAATCGCGAAGTCATTGTCGAAAGAAGGACAATTTTCCACAATCACGCAAGCCGGACAGATATTCGGAAGTCCGCATTATATGAGCCCAGAACAGGCACAGGGCCAAGACCTCGATCCACGCAACGATATCTACTCGCTCGGTTGCATAGCCTATGAAATGTTGACCGGTCATGTGCTGTTCGACGGTGACTCGGCGATCGAGATCATCAGAAAGCATATTACGGAACCCTCTCCACGTCTGGCGGACGCCCCACACCTGATCTTCAGTGAAGTACTCGAAGATTTTGTCGCCGACATGGTGGCCAAGGACAAGCAAGACCGTATTTCTTCTATGTCGGAATTAGTCCTTCGCGTCAGCGAGGTCCGGCATTCCTTGATTGCGTCGGAACACGCAGAGCCTATGTCTGATGCCGTTGAAAAAGGAAAAGGCAGTTGGTTGAAGGAAAATTTCAAAGCAGTTTGTCTTTGCTCAATGGTACTGCTAGCGGTGATCGGTACGGGCTCGGTGTTGTTCCTTCAGGAAACGCCGGTTGCTAGATCGCACACTGCTGCGGTAATCCTCACCGAAAAAAAAGGTGAGCGAGGCGTGGAAGAGTCCGAGTTCAGTCTTGATGTTACCGATGAATTTGCAGACATGGCCAGAACTCATAGCGTCAACGTTCTGCATAATGCCAGCGTATCAGAAAAGTTAAGCAACATTTTGAAGGAAAATAATCGTGAACCGAAAATTTGCCTCATTGATTGTCAGTTCATGCCTTCAGACTTCAAGACGCTTACCTTGATCAAGCCGAAAGCCCTTAACCTGCGCGGATGCAGCGGTATTACCGAGGAGGGCATCAAGACGATCTCTCAAATTGATTCACTCGAGTATCTCAATCTCGATCTCGTCAAGACAACGCCGGCAGCCATATCGGTTATCGGCAAGATGAAATCCTTGAAGTATCTGTCCATGCAAGAATCAGATTTAAGCGACGAGCATTTGAAAGCGCTGGCCAATCATATCGGAATCGATACGTTGCAGGTCAACAAGAATCCGAGAGTGACATTGAATGGGATAAAGTATGTCGGCTTGAAGGACCGTGTGACCAATGTGGTGGTCGATGCACCGATTCTGTCGCTCTCTCGAGCGAAGAAGAATGCGCTATTGAAAGATTGCCACATCCTACTACAGGACGCCGACGGCGTTAAGATGGATTATTTTACATCCTTTTTAGGTGACATGAGTGCTGAGGGCCTTCTGGGACCTGATCTTGGTATGCCGCAATCCGATGAAGAAAAGAAATCGGTAAAAAGAGTACGAGGTGTGTTGAACAGGCATTGCAAATGGTGACACGGTCCAGATCAATTCGCCGGCTTACAAAGGCTAATGGTTTTAGTCTCTATCCGTCCTTATTCGTTCTCTCGAAATTCGATGGCTGAACAGATTAACAACCTGAGTCTAGACAGTCATAACTTCCCGAAGAGAAGGTACGAACCGATTGAGATGCTCGGTAAAGGTGCACTGGGAGAGGTGTTTCTGGCCAGGGACGTAACGCTCAAGAGAACGGTAGCTGTAAAACGCTTGATCAGCATTACCGATGATCAAGTCGTTCTCTTTCATCGTGAGGCACGAATTGCGAGCAGACTTAGTCATGCCAACGTCATAACTATTTTGGACTTTGGCACCACGGACAGTGGCAGACCCTATATGGCGCTCGAATACTTCAACGGGATCAGTCTCGAACGACTGATTGAACAACGAGGAAGGATGGAGGAGTCGCTCGTCGTCAAGATCTTCATTACAATCGCCGATGCTCTCGATTACATTCATCAACACAAAATTTTCCATCGCGATCTCAAGCCTTCCAACGTCCTCTTGAAGTTAGATGACCAGGACAATCTGGTCGATCTTCGTGTAATCGACTTCGGCCTTTCTTGTATCAAGGAGGATGTTCAAAACAATAAGTTGAAGCAGGGTCTGTCGCTTGTCGGAACACCGCTATACATGAGCCCTGACCCTCTGGCAGGGTCGGAGTTTGATGCACGATCCGAAGTTTATTCTATGGGTTGTCTGATGTATGAAGCTTTGACAGGGGCACCGCCGTTTGACGGAGAGGGTCCGATGGACCTGTTGGAACAGCATGCGCATGCCGAGCCGGTTCCACTCAGGGAGCTGGTTCCCGCTAACGCAATCTCTCCTTCAATCGAGCGTGTCGTGTTGAAGTGTCTGGCAAAATCTCCGGCTGATCGATACCAGAACATGCGAGAGTTCATTGAATCGATCGACCACGGACAAACTGCTTCGTCTGTGGACATTCAGGCGATTGCTAGTTTGAGCAAGCCGGTGTCCCGGTGGGCAAAAGCGTCTGTCGCGCTTTCTGTCTTGGTTATTGGATGTGCGTTTGTCATGACCCTCTCCACAGTTTTGTCAACCAGCAAGGGTGGAAAGGTAAGAGATGGAGAGGTCAAAGGTGCGAAGGGCGAAGAAGAAGGCGACGTCGCCTTTTCAAAATTGGCGCCTCAAGAGTTTGGCATCGGACAAGTCCCTGATATAGACGCTGGTGAAAAGGGACTTTATTTTTGGGGCGATGAGAGTTTTGAGCGCCTCGAGGCATTGGCCAGAGGCGGCAAGAAAAGGGATATAGTGACGTTGCGAGGCATGAGGCTAGGCAAAAAAGAGGTCGATTGCGTCAATGCACTTTTCCCTAGAATGGTTAGACTTCAGCATAGTGAGCTGACCTCCGACGATACGCTGCGTCAGTTGTCCACCAGTGTTAGATTGAGCGAGCTGGTTTGTCTCGACTGCGTCAATATCACTCCGACCGGTCTTGCTTCGCTTAGGTCCGCTCCGAGCCTTTCTTCTCTGGTCCTGGCCAACTGCGGTATTACAGATGCGCATCTGGAGGCGCTCAGAGCTTTGCCGAACTTACGAAAACTCGTTCTCGAACGCAATCAAGAAATAACCGATAGTGCGCTCAGACAGCTCGGAAAAAGAGAACGCCCCCTGGCTGTATGGCTGGACCGGAATACTATTTCGGAAAAGGCGATTGCGGAGTTAAAGAATAGACAAAACATTTTTGTAGTTACGAAAGATATCCCGGTCGAAGAAGGTCTAATCAGTGATCCTGCGACTGTCGGCAGACAATAGAATATCGCTTTGTTGACAAGTCGCATTTATGAAGGCCTTGGCCTACAATGAGTGTCCTCATTTTTGACGCGGGTGTTTTTATGTCCTACTTTGCAACAGCTAGAAATTCCACTATCCGTAGCGTCCTGGTAGTAGCCGGATTTACACTGCTTTTGAGCGGCCAGTCAAGGGCCGACAACGGCGGGAAGTCTTCCAGGACTGCTGCGGCCGAGACCGTCGTCACTCAAGAAGCAACAGTCGCGACCTCTGGCAATGTCACCGCGTCAAGCTCTCAAGGTGTGGCACTAACTATTTACAATCAAAACTTCGGTCTGGTTAAAGACGTACGAGCCGTCTCGCTCAACAAAGGAATTAACTTCCTTCGATTCGAGGATGTAGCTGCTGCGATCGACCCGACTACAGTCAACTTTATGTCTTTGACGGCACCGAATACGGTGGTGGTGCGGGAGCAGAACTATCAATATGATGTTATGGATCCTGACACTGTACTTTCGAAATCGGTCGGCAAAGAAGTTATATTCCGTCAGTACATGGAGGGCAGAACCAATGAAATTCACGGGACGTTGCTTAACTCGCCGAGCGTCACCGTGGTCGATACCAACGGCAATGCTCAGGAGCGACGCCAGGGTCTGGTCGTTCAGACGGACCGCGGTGTCATACTGAATCCATCCGGAGAAGTGGAGTTGGCCAAACTCCCACCGGGACTGGTTTCAAAACCGTCGCTCCTCTGGAAGTTGGAAACGGATAAGGCCGGCGAGCACAAGACTGAGATCAGCTATCAGACCAAGGGGTTGAACTGGCGCTGTGACTATGTTGCAATCTCGAACGAAGATGATAGCGCCGCCGATCTGGCAAGTTGGGTTACGCTCGATAATCAGTCGGGGGCGAGTTATCAAAATGCGGCATTGAAGCTTATGGCAGGCGATGTACACAAGGTTCAGGACAATATGATGTACGCCAGGGGTGATATGGCAATGTCTGAAGCCGCCCCAATGCAGAAGCAGTTTTCCGAAAAGGCGTTTGCTGAATACCATCTCTACTCTCTTGCCGGCACTACCGATGTGTTAAACAACGAGACCAAACAGTTGAGTTTGTTTAACGCTGCCAACGTTCCTACGCGCAAGCTGTTCATCTACGAACCCAATCAAGCACAGGTCTATGGTGGATATTCTCCGGCAGGAAATCCGCAGAAGGTCAACGTAAAAATAGAAGTGGACAACTCGGAGAAAAACAATCTCGGCATGGCGATGCCGAAGGGCAAGGTCCGTGTCTACAAGCGGGACCAGGATGGAGCCTTGCAATTCATCGGCGAGGATCTTATCGACCATACCCCACGAGATGAAAAAGTGCGATTGTATATCGGTGATGCGTTCGATGTAGTCGGCGAAAGGAAGCAACTCAATCACGAGCAGGCAAGCGATCGCGTTCAACGTGACACGTACGAAATTAGTCTGAGGAACCACAAAGACAAGAAAATAACTCTCACCTCCGTGGAGCATTCATATGGAGATTGGAAGATAAAGAGTTCATCTCATAAGTATCTGAAAAAAGATGCTCAGACTTTCGAGTTTGAAGTCGAAGTTCCTGCACGCGGCGAGGTGAAGATTAACTATGAAATCGAAACTCGCTATTAACAGCGCCATCGCTCTGTCTCTATTGATGTTCGGCTGTGGCGGAAGCGCCATCGCGCAGGGCGTCGATGTGAGCTCATCGAGCTCAAAGGGAATCGCCCTGACCGTTTACAATCAGAACCTCGGTTTGGTGAAAGACACGCGTGCCGTCACTCTCAAGGGCGGGATCAATTACATTCGATTTTCTGACGTTGCCTCGGCAATCGATCCGACCACTGTTAATTTTTTGTCGCTCACTGCACCGAATGCGGTAGCAGTCCGAGAGCAAAACTATCAGTACGACATCATGTCTCCTGAGTCCATCCTCAATAAATCGGTCGGAAAACAGGTCACCTTCCGTCAGTTTCTATCGGGTGGCCAGGAAAGGTCGGTTACAGGCACGCTCTTGAACTCACCGCAAGTAACGATTGTCGACACCAATGGTAATGCTTCGCAGCGATCGCAAGGTCTGGTGCTGGAGACTAGCTCCGGAGTAGTGCTCAGACCATATGGGCAGGCCGAGCTGATGGAGCTCCCCGCTGGACTGGTGTCGAGTCCATCGTTGTTGTGGAAGCTCGAGACGGACAAGCCGGGCGAGCACAAGACTGAGATCAGCTACCAGACAGCCGGTCTCAACTGGCACTGTGACTATGTCGCCATTAGCGATGATGATGACACCACAGCTGATATCACGAGCTGGGTGACGCTGGACAACCGATCTGGCGCGGGTTATAAGAACGCCTCGCTCAAGCTCATGGCAGGGGATGTTCATAAAGTACAGCCATCGATGCCGAGGCGCCGATTTGAAGCGGGAGGCATTGCCCCCGCATCGCCTATCGCTCCTTTATTCTCGGAGAAGTCGTTTGCCGAGTATCACCTGTACACGTTGGCCGGTACTACTACCGTCAACAACAACGAGACGAAGCAACTTAGTTTATTTAACGCCGCCCGGGTTCCATGTTCCAAGCTATTTATCTTCGAGTCCGAGCAAGGCGGCTACTATCGTCCTTATCAGGGACCCAGCTCTAAGAAGGTAAATGTCAAAATTGAAATAGCAAACACCGAGAAGAACAACATGGGCATGGCATTGCCTAAAGGCAAAGTCCGTGTATACAAGCGCGATCACGATGGCGCATTGCAGTTCATCGGAGAAGATCTTATCGACCATACGCCGAGAGACGAAAAAATTCGTCTCTATATCGGTGACGCGTTCGATGTCGTCGGTGAACGCAAGCGTATCAATTATCAGAGACCAGGTACTCACATCGAACGCAGCACGTACGAAATTGGTTTGCGCAATCACAAGGACAGCAAGGTTGTCGTGACAGCAGTCGAGCACAGTTACGGAGACTGGAAGATTCTCTCGTCCAATTTCAAATCAATCAAAAAGGATGCAAGAACGTTCGAGTTCCCCGTTGAGGTGCCGGCGCGCGGCGAGGCGAAGATCACCTACGAGATAGAGATCAGATCCTAGTTCCGTGATTTTCAGAATCGGGGTCTAGGGTTTATCCCATCAAAATCCGTTATGCAAGCTTGTAAGATTTTGACATGGCGACACGATCGTAAACCCAACAGCGGGGTGGACGTATGGCTCAACTTGCCAATCCATTTTCTTCACCCACCGCAATCGGGCAGGTGTTTTCACCGCCTGTGGCCAGACCGCAAGCTCTCGTTGCACGGACCCTTCTAAATCCCGGACAAATGATTTGTGAAGAGCATGTGGCAAAGGGTGAGGTGAAATGTCTTGCAGACAACCCTCTGACCGGTCCCTTCAGTCAAGCTGATGATGTTGTTGGTCGTGTGGTGGAAAAGACGTTACCCGAGGGGACGGTTATAACCGGCGAATATCTTGTTCCTCTTGCGCCTTCTCAGGTCAGCGCCCGTCTTGGAAGATTCTGGCGGAAATGCACCTAGTTAGAGCTGCCTAATTAACGTCGAAGATATATAATGAATTATTCAGTCCCATCATCGAGGTCGATCTGTCATGACATCAAACGGTGACGTTGTGTACGAAGCAGAACATGTGGATACCGACCGAAAGCAAGACCCAGCCGGTGCATTCGTCCATTCTTTCGGACATGCGCTGATCCAGGCACCTATAGACGGGGTGCGCGAGGTCGTCAACACGCTGAGCGGCACCAAGATCGTGCCTAAGGTCGAGCTGGTTAAGCCGGTGGAAAAAGCTGAAATTGCTACCCCGGAGTGGGAGGCTCAGCGAATCGGGACCGGCATAGGTCTTCTGACCGGAATAATTATTGCCTTTAGATTATTGTCGAGGCGGTAATTGTCGGTTACTTCTGAGTTTTCAACTCGCAGGAGCAAACAAAACGACTGCTATCAGAGCCTTAAAGCTACTCGCCATCTATGTGCCGGTCTGGTTCTCCGTACTCGGCTTGGGTAGTGCATGTGCAGCCCCGCAGGAGTGCTGGGAGCTAACGCAGGTAAGTCTTATAGCTGGACCGGTGAAGATTCTGGTGGCACCGTCTGCGGTGCGAATTGAGAGCAAGGGTAATCGCTATGTAGTAGTATGCAAGGCGCCGGACTGGACCGTCGTCTCTTACAATCCATACTCAAAAAAACGATTTGATTCGAGCTTATCTCGATTTAGAGGAGATTTTGCGGCGGGAACCAACACTTTCGGCGGCTATCTAGAAAAGTTACCCTTAGGTAGCGCCCCGAAAAAGAAGGAGTCGATCCTTGGACAGACAGTCTTCGCCGCTCATCTTGTTAATCCAACTGCAAAACGAGAGAGCGGCAGACCGAAAGCGCCCAACTTGCACAGCGTGTTCTTCTTCTTCGGCGACATCTCTACGGCGGATCACTATACCTGGGATAACCGGAGAATTCCCGACAGTGCGCCAATTATTCTCAACAGAATGTTCAGACTACCCAATTCAGACGGGCTTGCTCTGAGGCTGATCACTCGCACGGTAGAGCAAGAGCGCCATGCTGAGCTCGAGACTACGAGCCTCAAGAAGATTGCTTACAATGCATCAAATTTCGTTGTGCCACCAAACTTAGTGGCAGTCAAAAGCGAGCTCGAAGTGGTTAACGACCCGCGACGCGAAGGTGCGGTGCAAAATCTTATTGAAAACTGGGACGAATGGGGCAAAATCGTCGATACGAGAAAACCTGGCGGGAAGTAGCTCGGTATGCAGTGGCCGATACCGCAGGACTACAACGAGGCGATTCAAAATCCAGCTGCGAATCTGTCTGACGAACCTTTTCAAACACCTGGAAGACAAAGCCGACAGAGGCAGTAAGGCGTATCGCGAGCTTCTTTTCAAGATTGAGTCCTGTTATGGAATGTCTTCCAAATACAAACTGGCACATCAGTATTTTTTTTTGATCGCCTATCAGGCGCTCTACGGATGAATACGGCAAAGCGCTAGAAGAGCTGTTTGTGAGGACTACTTCAGCGGAGCCTATCCCCGATGAGTGAGCAGTTCGTCAATTACAAATTGCGCGGCACCAATGATGCCGGCCATTCCTTGCAGGGCGGACTGGCGGATCTCAATTGCGTCAGCCACTCGCGGGAGGCATCTGTCAGCCACCATGTCATGGAGCAACTGGAAGTCGACGAATTCGCTCAACCCGCCTGTGATTACAAAGCAGTCGGGATTGAGAATATGAGCGAGATTGACCAGTCCATGGGCGATATGCTCATGCCAGCGCTCGACAATCTTTTGCGCCATCAAGTCGTCTTCTTTTGCGGCGGTGAAAATATCGTATGTGGTTAGAGTGCCAGGCTCCCTCACGAGACAGGATTGATCGCTCGTCACCCCATGGAGCATCTCTTCGGCCGTCATTATCAACC
>CAZISK010000233.1:0-9654 GCA_964541355.1 uncultured Candidatus Obscuribacterales bacterium | reverse complement strand
TATAGCACTAAAAGCGAAAATGATAGCGGACGTTATTACGTTTTCAATTCGCTTTGGTGGAAATCATTGAGGTCGAATGAAGACTACAGGCCTCACAAAAGGAATCCCGGTGCACGATTGTTCGCGAGTATGTTCGCCGCCTTTATCGGCTTCTTTGCTCTGCAGGGTGCCGCTCACGCAAGTACGTGGTACGTTTCGAAATTATCCACAGGCACCGTTCATGATGGCAGAACGTGGGCGACCGCCTGGACGGACTTTGGCGGTACCACCCCGCAAGCGCGGATTGATTGGTCGCTAGTGCAGCCAGGCGACACAATCTATGTTGATGCCGGAGCAACGCGATCGACTGTGACTTATACCACACCTCTGGTGGTGCAGAAGAGCAATCTTAATATTGCTATTCCAGTTAACGACGCCTCGCATAACAAAGGACAAGTTGTTCTGGACTGTGCCTCGGTCACCGCAATAGATTTGACCAAGTTCAATGTGGAGAATGTGACCATACAGGGTTCTCACTGGCTCTCCAACACCACAATCTATATGCCTGCCACATATTTCGCGCCCTTCGGGGGCTATCAGTCATTGCAGTATGCTCCCAATTTCAGAGTATCCAGCAATAATACCGGTACCGGTATAGCAGTAGGACCGAATGCAAAGAACATCGTGCTTCGCAATCTGCACGTGATGGGCAACTTCTATGGTCTTTACCTGACGGGCGGCACAACGTATTCCTATTACCTCATGGTTAATCAGAACGCGTTCGGCGTAATCTCATTTCCTGCAGCTAGCGCGAAGAATCAGTACGCATACTTCTACTATTCATGGTTCTTCAATGCGAATCCGAATGCTCAAGTTTCGAATTGTTTTTCCTATTCGAACCCCGCCAGCACCTTCGATCTCAACTTCTACTATTCGATCATTGGTCCTGGATTCGGAAATGCGATCTACTGCCAGAGCGCATACGACAACATAAACGTCACATACACTCTCTTCTTGAACAACAAGTTTGACATGAGGTGCCTCAATCCTCCTCGGTCTGTGAACCTCACCTATGACATTCTGTTCAAGCCTTCGAAAGATCGCAACAACTTGGCAAACTATAATGTTGGCATGACCACGGTCCCCAATAACAAAGTGTTTGGGACTATTGTTCATGGCGGCCAGGTCTATGTGACCGGGACTACATCCTTGGGTATGTACAACAAGCAATTCAACACCACCGGTAATACCTTGGTGCTGAGTCCCTCCCAGGAAGATCCGTTGTTCGCGTCAAACGTGTCGGCGATTTCAAGTCAAGCAACCTTCAACGAATACACAGCGCTCGATTTGACTCCCGCCAACGGCACACCAGGCACGCCCTACACTATACACTCGGTTAACGAGTTGTATTCCAAGGTACCAAAAGGAAACTAAGAAGCCTTCTGCGCGAAAGAGGAAACGAAGTTGCGGTCCTTTTCTGGACCGCTCTTTGTTTTGTACTGTCGACTATGGTCCAACCTGACTGGCGCTAGGACTTTGTTGTTTGCTGTTCCAGTTCAAAAAGTTTTTTGAAACAGTCGACAATGTTGATGATGCGTGTCGCCTGCCAGTAACCATCTTTGTTTTGCAATTCGCCCACCAGATCAAGATCGGTATCGAATTTTTCGTTGTGCAGGATAATCGTTACTGTAGCGGTGTTGCCACCTGCGTTTAGTTCTTGCACTTTTTTCAAAGACATAGTGCTGATGCCTAGCCTTTTATCGAGAGATCCCATTGAGACTTTGTCTGAACCGCTTCCTTGTTGATCATCGAAACTCCCTGTTTCCACGCACCGTTTGATATCGTTTGCGATACCGGAGGCGACCTCGTGTTGAATCGTACTCTCGCTCACCATACCACTGGATAGAATCCGCTCCAGATACTCTCCTCCAAGCACTTTTCGAATCGGGGACGCGAGTAGATCTTTAACCATTGAGTCGGCCACTTGATCAATGTTGACGTACATTTGGAACTTCGAAAGATTGTGATCGCGTGCTGCATCCTTGATCTGTTCAAGCGAGTATTGCGGCGTCGTTGTCCAATACCAGAAGCCACCGCCGGCAATTACCAGTATCAACACCAATGCCACTATGATGATGCGAACCATTTTCAATCCTCAGAGTCTCATAGTTTACGGTGCTTCGATAAGAAAAGAAAGATTTGAAGGAGCGAGTTTTCTGGTCCCAAAGACGAAACCATTTTTGACACTAAAAGCTTATGAAGGAGGAGGTGTCACGGTCAAAACGTGCGTGCGCCACTGCTTGATTGCGGTCGCTGACACTCCGTCGCCTGACAACCTCGCGAATTATGGCAGCTTGCGTTTACAGTCAAGCGGCGCTAACGTCAAGGCTGGTGTCGTCCGAGCGGACGATATCACCTAGGCGGATTGCTTCCAGTCTTCCCTCGGGCATGACACTGCAGGAAGTATCACATCCGCTCTATGTTCAATCGATACCGACTTTCGATGTTGATACCGTTGTCGGAACGACGATCGACTTGCTCACAGCCAGCCAGTTGAATTGTGTTTCCAAAGATGGCGAACGCTCCATCAATCAATGGACTGAACGCAAACAGGTAGAGGAAGAGTAGTCTCGATCCGCCTGCGTCACTGGAGAGCATCAAGTTGCTTTTGTTGATTAGCAATGTGCTTTTCCATATTGCTATTGATAATGGTCTGAGTCTTTTAAGGTCTACTGACAACAGCTCGCGCCGTGGCGCAAGATTAATAGCGTCTCCAATTAGCGGAATCAGCTGACTATATAATTTGATTGGAAAATTCCAAGATACCGCGCATTCAAAATGAGGTAATACCATGAAAAGCGCTGTCGACACTTTGCCTGCCAGTTGGTATTGCGATCCATTTATCTACCAGAAAGAACGCGAGACAATCTTTCGGCAAGAGTGGCTCTACGCAGCTCACGTCAGCGAATTCAGCGAGGTGGGCGAGTATGTGTCAACAGAAATCGCTGGTTATCCCATCGTGCTCGTCCGCAAGGAGCATGGAGAGATAGCCGCTTTTCACAATGTCTGTCGCCACCGGGGAGCGCCTCTGCTTACTGAGCCGCAAGGTAAACTGACAGGTTCAACAATGACCTGTCGTTATCACGGCTGGAGCTACAATACCGACGGGAAGCTGGCTGCAGCGCCATACTTCGACTGCTCCAGCTCCTGCGACCGGGAAAAGTTCTCACTCTATTCGATTCGGACCGAAGTCTTCGACGGATTGGTGTTTGTCAATCTTTCGCCTGAGGGGAAGTCATTTCACGATGAATACGGTGAGTTGGTGCAGTGCATTCAATCGGCGAGTTGCAACCTTAGCGATTACAAGTTTCATTCCAAAATGGTGCGTGAAGGCAATTTCAATTGGAAGGTCTGGGTCGATGGATATCAGGAATGCTATCACTGCCCGACGATCCATCCAGTTTTTCTGAAGGACTTTCAACTGACGAGATACCTTGTCGAGAATCGCTCCCGGTTTTCGCTGCACAGTTGTGAACGACGGATTCCGTCGTCGTCCGGAGCATTCGAAGGGCTATGGCTGTGGATCTACCCTAATCTCGGTATGCCGATATACGAACCAGCGTTCTACACGCTCCAGGTCAATCCGCTCAACACCAACCGCACACAACTCACTTATACATTTCATTTTCGTGAGACGGTCGAGGAGCAGACGATTCAGGAGTTCCGCAATTTCGTGGAGCAGATTACCGAAGAGGATATCAACGTCTGCGAGGCAGTCCAGAAGAACATCGAGGCTGGAATTTTCAAGGGCGGAGTGCTTAACTCGGCGAGAGAGAATGGTGTAATTTACTTCCACTCATTGGTAAGGAAAGCGATCACCAACACCGTCGGTGATATCGGTGCTCGATTCGCCGATCCCAGTATGCAAAACGATCCAGTTGACGCCGAGCGCGCATTGGTGACCTGTTCCGTTTAGATTGCTCGAAGAGGCTGATTTAGCAGAATCGAGAAATTCCATCCGTAGACCAGCAAGTCGCGGGTGGAGTGACAAATATGAAGTAGGAGAGCATCGAATCTCGGCGACAGCTGATGACCATGTTTAACTTAGCCAACCAAAATTTTGGATTTAGGTACGCCAGGATTCATTTACTGCTTCTCGGCGCAGCACTGTCGGTAGGATTCACCACATTCAGTGCGCCTGCGCACGCTCAACTGAATGGGATTTCCGAAGTCGGACACAGTTATCAATCCGATGCCCGTGGAGGATGCGAGACGCCGATTGGTGACACCGCTCTCGCCCATGTGCGACAGCCGGCATCAGTGGTACTTCACGATGGTGGCAGATTTGATTCAAAGATAACGAATACCTTCATTGTACACAACACGTGGACCAATCCCGAGTTGAAATCCGAAGCGCTTACTCGTTCTTTGCTTTCTTACAATCTTGGAGCAGTCCATTCATTCCGCAAGCGTTACGCACTCGGCATCGCCTGGGAAAATACAGGTTGGTCTACCAAGTTTAGAAATCCAGCGCTTGCGCAACAACTGTTCCGCTCGGCAGACAATTCACTGGGTCTCAAGAAGTATTCGATCTATACCAACCTTGCCGCCAAGTTCGGTGAAAAGTGGTTCGTCGGCGCCGGTCCATTGCCTTGAGTCCAGTCGAGCCTACTCTGATGCATTTATATGGGCTCTGCCATCTTCATGCCATTCCCAATATGTATTCTTCCTGCACGTGGGTGGGGGGGGGTAAAGTATGAAAGAAGTCATGCGCGGTGACTCTGGGTTCTGGGACATACCGAATTGGGGCGTTCAGGAAGACCCCGTTGCGCAAGATATGCCTCCTACTGAAACAAACGCCTACTGGAATGACTGTCGCCTGGGCAAACCGAAGTCATGGAACACCTCCAGAGATTTGACCGGCACGAATGATCAGAATGCGAAGTTTGTCGGTCCCGATACCTTTGAGAACAGCGGTGCCAACGACTTTGCCGCGGAACGGGAGAGCGCTGTTGTCGAGGCAAAAGATGCCACCGCCCTGAAAGTCAAACCGTTGAGGAATCAGGCCAAGATCGAAGACACTCTGGCAGAGCTTGGCATCGATTGCGGACTCGACCTTAAGCTGAGAAGGCAGCTCGAGACGGCTTTGATTAATCCGATGGATCTAATAAATGATCCCAGGTTTGAGACCTTGAGAAAGGATTTAAATGCCGGAATCGACAAAGGTGTGTTTCGTCCACAAATCACCATGTTGTTGCGAAAACTTTTTGACAATCAGGGATTAAACGACCGTGAGCAGAAAGAATTGGTCATGGAGGTATCGAAAGGGCTGTTCTTACCTGGCGCGGGTAACGGCGATCTGGCCAAGCTGGCTGTTCAGTTTGGCCTCATCGATCGGAAAGAGGCAGCAACCAGGCTCACTCCACAAGAACTTTCCTCTGTCGAAGATACACTTGCCAGGGATGTTGCCCGTCTGAAGCTGGAATTCGACCCTACCCTAAAGCGCGATTTTATAAAAGCTCTTTCCAACCCGAGGCATCTGGATTTGCTGCAGTTGCGCAAGCGGATCGAAGATGCTCTGCCTAAGGTCGTTCGAAACGAGCTTGTTGAGCCAATCAACCAGTTGCTGAAGGAGCTTGGCGAGAGTGGCAAGATCGATCAAGAAGCTTGTCTTAAGTTGAAGAAGCAAATAGAAGAATCTGGATTCTACCGGCCTGAGTTGATCGAAAAGCTATCTCGCCGAGATTTGACTGCCGACGAACAGGCCCGCATCTCATATCAGGATCAGGTAACTTCGCGAATTATGCAATTCAAGGGCCAGTTCGAAGATGAGCTAGCTCAATTTGGTGGCAAGGCCGAGCTTGGTTTTGATCCATCCCTCAGGAAACAGCTTCTGGAGCATCCTGCCAATTCGCCACTGCCGCAGGGATTGAGGGATTCGATCAAAGAGGGGTTGGAGAAAGGCTGGTTTAGACAAAATCTTAGACCGCAGTTACAGGCACTCTTGGATGGACGAGATCCGGGCAAAGAATTCGGAGACGAGATCAAACTTTTTGGTGTCATAGACAGGCGACTGATTAAGAATGCACTGCGAGAAGAGCAGCGTGCGAAGATCTGGGGACCGACATCCAGGGCTGTTTTCGGTGCAGACCTTCAGTTGGCTGAGTACAACCTCAATGCTAACACTAAGTCTATGGTGGCAGCCGAGTTCAGATTCCCTCCGATTGGCTTGCCTCGTGAATGTATGGACAACATGACCTATCCGCAGATTGTTGAGGCGGTGAAAATGGGGACGTTCAAAGCGGTCATTAACATTGATAGGTTGAAGGAACCGGGTATTGCGGAAATTGTGCAAGTAACGAACATCACCGATTGGAACAGCTCTTTCGAGGCTCAACTCGAAACTGGTGCCAAACTGAAGGAATATGATTCGATAGCCCAGCTACTCAAGCGCATGCATCGCTCGCAGTGGCTTCCTGAGATGCCGGCCAAAGGACTTGATTGGAACTGGGAGCGCAGAACTCTTGAAGTCGCCCCTGTCAGTAGCCTTTTCTCTCAGGCGGAAGGCACTATGCAACTGATCAAAATTCTACGCGATTTAACAAAGCCGCCAGACACCTTTTTGCAAGCTGTCGGCAAAGAGCTGGGTATTACTGAAATCAGAGACTTCAATAAATGGTTGGAAGATGCTGAAAATAGTATACCTCGAGATAAGGACGGCAACATCCTTCTTCCGGAGACACTTGTCGATACCGAAGACAACAGAAGAATTCTTGCCAAACTTCAGAAGTGGGTCGATCTTTGCCAAAAGCCGGTTGGCAAAATGTTCGAACAAGCCCGAAAGCGTGTCTTGAACGGCGAGTTCGTCCTGCGAGGCGGCCGTCCCCGCGGAGAAGGAGATCCAGAGAAAGCACCTAACGGTAAGGATTACAACCACATTCGCGAGAAGACCAGTGTGGAAAATAAAAATGGTGCTTATCAAATCACCGTCACTAAAGAATACTGCCAGGTCAATCCATTAAACCTCTACAACTTCGCAATACCTTTGATTGCGTCCGAAATAGAAGTGGTGGCACCGCCGGAGCACACAAGTTGGTCGGTGGCTCCGGGTGAACTGGTACCAATTGTAGATTTACAAGCTGGGAAAATGTTCTTCTCTAACATTGAAAATTTGCAGCAATACCTTGATGCCCAGGACAATCAGGAGACACTGAACACAGGTGTCGAGATCGCTGGTGACGTTTTTATGACTATCATGGGTGGTGTCCGGGTAATCAACTCTGCAAGAAAGGCAATGGGCTCCACCTGGAAGAAATGGGCAGGAAGGGTCCTTGGCGGAGCAGAAATCATTGCTGGTATCTCGGGCGGTATCGTCAATAACAGTTGGGGCAGGACACAGATTCCAGATGTCGGTCATGCCCGCAACGGATTCTTTGTCGTGATGGCGGGATCTCACGTTGCAGGACCGGCGTTCCGCTGGATGCGAGGAAGCAAAGCAATCCGTGAAACCGAGAAACGTTTTGGCGATCTGAGCAGCCTCGGGAAGCTCGGGCGCGTTGCAGAGACGTCTGCTAAAGTCGGTATGCCGACATCAGCGGCCTACCTGTTATTTTTTGGTGGAATGGGCAAACAGTTCATGGAGCGGCTCGCATCAAGAGAGAATCTTGATACCGTAGAGCGCGCCAAAAAGACTTTCACAGACCAAAAAGCATTCGATGCCTTAAAGGGAAATAAGAACGAATATCATCGCGACTACCGCGGTCCTTTTAAGGGTGACAACAAATTTGTGGCGGATTTCGTAACGGCGGGCGCAGATACTCTGGCTAAAGGTCAGCCCCCAGAGGTCGCTAAGTCAATCCGCCAGGTTGCCGAGACAGCTGTGAAGCTTAGCCGGCTCGACTCCAAAGATCCCGAGTTCGTCAAGCTGCAACAGCAGTTAGTTGCCACATACACCGCCTCTGATAGCTCTCCGGAAAAGAAGATACAAGCCGCTATCGGTCTTATTGAATCGACAAGAACAGTCGATGGCACTATAGACATCAACGCCACCGCAGGCGGTATTCCGATTAGATCTTTGCTTGAGGATCTCAAAGGAGAGATGAGTCATGTGCGGCTGGCCGACGGCACCACAACGCCTGAAAGAGCACTACTTGCTGCTCGCGCCCGCCTATTGTTCAACGCGGACAACATGTCCATGCAAGAGTACGCTCAGTTATGTAAGAAGATCGTGACTCTCCCCAAATCTGACCAACAGGATAGTTCTGCATTCAAGGAGACGAAACGCCAGGCTTTAATGGGACTCGGACTGGCACCCTGGGGCGCTCACGATGCTGAGAATGCTTTGCGTACCGGAGATTCGAAAGATTTTGTCACTTATTGGAGCCATAGTCATGGTGTCTCTCGAGACGAGCTCCACGGTTTTCTCGAGGGCGTCGCCGGTGGTGGCAACCCAAATTGCGACGCCGATCTGCGTGCTCTTGCCGCCGGCATTCTGCAAGCGACTAATCAGGAGCAACCGAGCGACCGTGCTATTCAACTGGACAATTTGATCGCTTCCTGGAATCGTCTTGAAAGCAAAGACGGTGCTTTTGCAGAACATTATATAGACAGCGTCAAGCAGCAAATTCAATCTGAATATGATGACGAGACTTTTGCTCAATCCGCCGAATACAAGTTCGTCGCTGCCATGTCTCTTTCGCGTTTAAAAGAAGCGAAGGAGGATCCCACCCTTGTAGAATTGATCAATCAGACCTTCGTAGATTGTGTTAGCCCGAACGCCCCTCTTCTTATGAGCCGCGCTATTACGGCGCTGATTCAACAAGGAATGCCAGAGAAGTCGGCCAGTCTCGTTCGACAGAATGCCAGTAACTTCTTGCGAGCAGATAATACGCCGGAAAATGCGGCTGCGAAAATCGAAGTTCTCGAGCTTCTTCCGATACTATATTCCAAACAGAATGATCCGCAAGATCAACTTATGATGGAGAATGCGATAGCCAGTCTCGTCGTTCGAAAGCAAGGTGACAAAGCTTATGCAGACTCGCATCCGGAACTCAGACTCAAGGCTATCGAGACTTTGGCAAAGTTGCAGTCGCCACGTTCAGTGGAAATTCTTCAAAGTCTACTATCCTTCGAAAATGGCAAACCGACAGAACCATCTGCTGCTGTAAGACTTGCTGCTTACCAGACCTTGAGTCGTTTGATACCACTCAATCTTCCAGTGCAAAACAATGCCTTCAAGAAATTCCTTTCGGATCAGGTAAAATTGGAGACGGACCCGCGTGTTTTAGCTATTCTGTCCGGACTGTTGGAACAGCGTGTTATCCGTCCGCACCCAATTCCTAACCAGAGTTACGATACCGATAAGAAGCTGTCCGCTCTCGAGCGGTTGCGTTCGAAAAATCAGATCGATCATTTAGGTGATGAAACGGATAAGTTCTTGAGCAAGTATTTCCCTAATCTCGATCGTGCCAAATTTGACGCCAAGATCAAGGAGAATACGCCGAACTTCGAAGATTCTCCGCGCGGCTGGATTAAGGAGGGTTGGGCTACGTGGAGAGAACAGTTCAAACGAGGTGAAGGGCACGCACCTGGAAAAAATAAAGGTGTCCGAGATTCCATGCGCGAGGAGCGCGACAACATTTCAGGCGCATATGTGCAGGACTTCAAGGCCCTCTG
>CAZISK010000232.1:0-9686 GCA_964541355.1 uncultured Candidatus Obscuribacterales bacterium | reverse complement strand
AGACCCTCAAGGTAACCAATCTGGTCGAACGATTCTTGAAAGAGCATCCTGTCAATCGCGACAAGCTCACCAGCCTCCAGGTCGAGAACGCCAGAGTCTAGTCCGGTTGCGGCCTGTCCCTCGAGCTACTCGAAGCGGATGGCGCTGCGAGTCGGATCTATCGTGTAACGCAATCCCGACAGGAATGACTGCCCAAGCAGCGGTCTGTCGAAATTGGCATTGATCAACACTTGAGCCCTGACATTTTTTCGCTCTACCGGTCCGAGCTTGACGGAATCGATTGCGAATGCAAATGCGTCTCTCTGCCCGCCCACACCGCCGCCGTGCCCTGCAAATGCATCCGTTGGCCGATTGAGCCCGCACAGCGCCAGGTGGCGATCGGCGAAGGCTACGGTGGCAGCACCGGTATCGAGGAACATCTCGCACTCTCGACCGTTGATTTTCACGGTCACTACAATATTGCCGCCCATCTTGCGGAACGGCACCTCGTTATCTCTAAGTCGAAGACTGTCTGCGCTGCTGCTATTCGGAGAAGGCGGCCGAGAAAAAACGATCACGCTCTTCGCATCGTCAATCATGAACGGAATGTCCGAGAAAAAGCTCTGCCCAAGAAGACTGCGGCCCACCTTGGAATTCTTGTCGGGAAGCGCTCGATCATCCACGATCCATAATGGAATATTGCGTTCTATCGCCCCCAGCCTGAGCGAGATAAGAGCCAGATTGGTCGAGACCTCGCCGCCGACCCCGAGAGCTCGTCCGTGGAATTTGCTACGATTGATTCGAATATTACTGTCTATAAGCAAACTTTCGGCACAAGTCGTTGCAGCAGCGCCGGTATCGAAAATCATAGTCACCGGTACACCATTCATCTCAGCCGTCACATACATGTGACCGTCGAAACTCTTCCGAAACGGGACGACGACGCGATCGGGCAGCAAGTCCCAATCGATCGGTCCAGTGGCGGGCGGCGCATCCGCTACCGGTTGAGCACCGCCGCGAGCGCCTTCTATGGAAGCGAGCGCCTTCATCGAGCTGGTGGCAGCAGCGGTACCAGAATATTTCGACGCCACCTGCCGAAAAACGGCTACGGCTTCTCTCGTCCGGCCAAGCTGGTGGTAGCAGAGAGCGCGGTAGTATCCGGCATTGGCAGCCTGAGTCGGCTCTACTCCAGAGCTCTCGAAAACGGCCAGGGCCTCTGCAAACTTTTTGCTGTTATAGAGCTGGACGGCGCGACTATAAGCGCTGCCCTGAGCAGCAACCGAGCTGGTCAAACAGAGCACGGTCAGAAGCAAAACAACCATGGCACGCACAACTCTGCCTGACCAGGCGATTCGCGCAAATTGAACAGCGGTTGTCGAGCAGTCTCGTGTGTGACTCATACAAGCAGTATATCTTAATTGGCGGTCTCAAAACGAATAACATTCCGTACTGGATCGACCGTATAGACCTGACCCTCGAGAAAGGCCTGACCCAATAGCGGTCTGGAAAATTTGGTGTTGACGAGCACTGCGACATTAACCTCTTGCCGCTCGATGGGACCCAGCGCTATCCTGTTTACTTTGAAGGAGTAACTGTCGCGCAGATTGCCCGCGCCTCTTCTAATACTATTGGTGGCATCCACCGGACGATTGAGCCCGCACTGAGCCAGATGGCGATCGGCAAAGACGACCTGACTGGCGCCTGTATCGAAAATCATGTCACACTCGCGATCGTTGACTTTAGCCTTGACGATCATATGGGCACCATCCCTCACGAAAGGCACTTCGCCCGGGCCGAGTTTGGCTGTTTTTTTTGCCTTGTCTTTCGGTACGACCACTTTTTTGAACGTGATCAGATTCATTCGGCCATCCACCTGATAGCTCAAGTCTCCGAAAAAGGACTGACCCACGATAGGAAAGTTGTCCAGCGCGGGATAGTAACTGTACGGTCTATCCTGTTCCACGTATATCTTATTTTCTCGAACCAGATTTCCGACAGCGATCCTGACTATGGCCACTTTGGCAGGCGCCTCACCCGTTGCCCCGGGGATGATGGCGGACTCCGATATCCAGTTGAGCTTCACCCCGGCTCGGTCGACGAAAGTCTGCCGGCAGAACGTGACACCAGCGCCGGTATCAAACAAAAACTTCGCTTTCGTACCGTTGATGGTACCGTCCAGATATATTCGGTCATCGCTTTCCCGGGTAAAGCGTACAAGAAATGTGTCGCCACTGCCCTTTGGCAGGACTTTTGGCTTCTCCGGCGCAGGCTCGGCAGGCGGCTTGAGCGTTTTTTCGTAAAGTGTCGCTGGTGAGGTTTCAGAAGACTCACTTAAACGCAGCTCAATCTCTTTCAAGATCTTGAGCGATCGATCGAATAAAGCGCTATTGGGATAATGCGTGCAAACAAGCTTATACGAATCGCGAGCTTGTCTCAGGTCACCGAGCTGCTGATGACACATCGCCATATAATAAACCGAGTTTGGTTTGCTAATACCGAGTTCGTAAGCGCTACGGAAAAGCGGAATCGCTTCCTGATACCGCCCCTGCTTATAGAGAGCCGCCCCTTTGTCGAACGCATTTTCTTCGCAAAAGGCATTCGGCAGCCAGAGGCAGGACACAACAAGCACCAGGATAATCCTCAGCGTCTGACGAGCAACCATTCTCGCCACTCGATTATTGGACGACGGGGCTTTCTTTCCGGCGCTTCATAGCGGCCAGCAAGTTGACCATTTCAATTGCACCGACGGCGGCATCAGCACCCTTGTTGCCGGCCTTCGTCCCGGCGCGCTCGATCGCTTGTTCGATGGTATCAGATGTGATGACACCATAAATTGCAGGAACGCCGGTTTCGACGCTGATTCTAGAGATGCCGGCGGCATTCTGCCCGGCGACGTGATCGAAGTGCGGCGTCGCTCCCCGAATTACCGCGCCCAAACAGATGACGGCATCATACAGTCCGCTTTCGGCTGCTTTTTGCGCCACCAGCGGAATTTCAAAGGCGCCCGGACACCACATCACATCGATGTGACTGGCTTCCACACCATGTCTCGTCAATGTGTCTATGCATCCGTCCAGGAGACGTGATGTAATCATGTCGTTGAATCGGCTCACCACAACACCAAATTTCAATCCGGTTGCGATTAATCGACCTTCGATGGTGTGGACTTTGTCGGATGTGGACATGATCTCTCCTTTGCGTCTTTCTGCGTGAAACTATACGTGCGCTTCTTCGAGCTGCTCACGATTGCAGGCCGGACTTTCCTCTTCGCCCATGGTATGGGCATCGAGGTCTTCCAGCCAGTGTCCAAGTTTTTCCTTTTTGGTCAATAGGTAGCCCAGGTTGTGGCTATTGCACGCGGGCGGCAGGCTCACTCGATTCATGACGTTCAATCCATAACCTTCCAGACCGACAATCTTCCGAGGATTATTGGTGATCAATTGCACCGACGTCAGACCGAGGTCGGCAAGGATTTGAGCGCCTACGCCATAGTCTCGCAGATCGGGTTTAAATCCAAGCGATTCGTTAGCTTGAACAGTATCCTGTCCGCTATCCTGAAGAGCGTATGCTTTGATCTTGTTGAGCAAGCCGATGCCTCGTCCTTCCTGGCGCAAGTAGACCAGCACGCCCAGATCTTCCTTGGCAATCATCGCCATGGCAGCTTCCAATTGCGGGCCGCAATCACACCTCAAACTGGCGAAGACGTCGCCTGTCAAACACTCGGAGTGAACGCGAATCAGTACATTCTCTTTCTTCTCGACATCGCCACGCACAAAGGCCAGATGCTCCTGACCGTCCAGAGTGTTGCGATAAGCATATACATGGAATTCGCCGAATGCCGATGGAAATATCGCCTGCGCCTCGCGCACGACGAATCGCTCTCGCTCGAGACGGTAGGCGATGAGCTGGGCAATGTTGATGAGCTTAATGTTGTGCTTGGCGGCAAACTCACGCAACTGCGGGACTCGAGCCATCGTGCCGTCCTGGTTGAGTATTTCGCAAATCACACCTGCAGGAGTCAAACCAGCAAGTCGCGCCAGATCGCAAGCGGCTTCCGTATGACCGGCTCGTCTCAGCACACCGCCTTCACGCGCGATCAATGGCGAGATATGCCCAGGTCTGCGGAGATCGGCTGCGCAGGCGTTGGAGTCTACAGCAACTCGTATAGTGGTTGCCCGATCGTAGGCGCTGATACCGGTAGTGACACCATACTTCGAATCGGCATCGACAGTGACGGTAAAAGCGGTCTGTTGCGAATCGGTGTTGTGCTCGACCATGAACGACAAATTCAGTTGCCGAGCTCTCTCCTGCGTAATCGCCAGGCAAACCCATCCCCGAGCCTCGGTCACCATGAAGTTGACCATAGCAGGGGTAATCAATTCGGCAGCGCAGATCAGATCCCCTTCGTTTTCTCGCCCCTCATCGTCGGCGACGATGACAAACTCGCCCTGGGCAATATCAGCCAGCGCTTCCTCCACCGTACTGAAAACATCCTCGTTGTTGTTGTCGAGGCTATCGGCAATATGCGAATCGATCACCGTGGAGACTCCTTAATTAGGGACAACCGAACAGGACAGGCAAGCTTCTGGAAGAAAAACCGTGGCCGCCATCAATCTTGACATCAAAAGTCTAACGGCCATTCTGTTTTTAGAGAACAGATTCTCTCTCTTTATTAAGGTTTTCCAGATAGCTTTCGCCCAAAAGCCTTACTACATACCGGGCTATAACATCGGTTTCGATGTTTACAGCCTGACCAATCTTCATGGTCCCGAGCGTCGTAACGTCCATTGTATGGGGGATAAGGGCAACTGAAAACCAGAATTCACCCTCCTGAGAAGATGAGATCGGCATAACCGGACCACAATCGGCCACGGTCAAAGAGACCCCCTCGACAGTAACAGACCCCTTCTTGACGAAAAACTGAGACCATCTGGACGATAGCGAGAATTTCATAACCTTGGAGAAACCCTCTTCAACAATCTCAATCAGTTTTCCAACCGTGTCTACGTGACCTGTGACCATATGCCCGCCCAGGCGATCCGACATTTTGAGTGCTTTTTCCAGATTGACTCTGGACTGCGGTTGCAACGAGCCGAGAGTGGTGCAGCGCAACGATTCATGCGTAACCTCGACATCGAAACACTCGCTGGCGAACTCCACTACAGTCATGCAAGCGCCGCTCACAGAGATGGATTCACCAATCCGCGCGTCGCCGAGCAGTTGCGGCGCGACAATGCGCAGCCTGACGCCATCGCCTGTTTCCTTGCTACTCTCGACTACTCCGACAGCTTCAACGATTCCAGAAAACATCTTGACCTCTCAGGTTTCCTCAATCAGGTCAAAGATCTTATCAACGGTCGGGTACGTAACCCTGGATCACAAGCAAGGTATAAGCTTCTCAAAAACGTCCGTCGGCAGTGTTGAATTTATAAGACGGAAAAACCGAATTGCCATAAGAATTCTGGTTGCCGCCGGATTCTGACTTTAACCTAAAAACAGCTTATAGAGATATCCGGCCCAGAATCAGGGTAAGCAACCGATTCAACCATGGCTGCAGGCAATCGCTGGTGGGTACAATGATGTTGTCCCACAGGCACAACAGGAATGCTCAGTAATACTGGCGGTCAGCAGAAGATCATCCAACTTTCTGATAGACCGAGCGTTCACGATCTAAAAGACTTCATGACCGCGGCGGCTCAAGAGCGCAGCGTCAGGTTCCGTTATTGCTGGCAAACAGCCAACGGACGCCAGATGTCTCTGGCAGTCAAACACGTATCGCCTACCGGTGTCACCTGCGAATGGCACATGGCGGAGGGCGATGGCATCAACAGGAAAGAGTTGTGGTTCTTGCTCACCGACAACACATTGAAAGTCTATGATGCGCTTTTGGAGTCCCTCGGCGAACATCGCGAGGCTCTGTCGCGGCTGGATGGGCTGGACACATTTTCGAAGTTGCCCACATTTGGAGAGCATGAGCTCGGTCCACCGACTCCACCGACTCCTCCGGCGCTGGCGCCCACGCCCCCTGTCCAGAGTCCGCGCAGGCCGTCCGCCGAGCTGGGACAGACATTCGACAGTTTGAAGTTTGCAGCCGATTTCATCGCGCCGAAGGAGGAGATGCTGAAGGGCACTCTCAGCCTCGTCCACATAACCAATCTATTGCAATCGATCGGAATAGGCGCCATGTCAGGACGATTGCGAGTCCAGAGACACACTATCTGGGCCGACATCTTTTTCGAAAACGGACATCCGGTGCATGCGGAGGGCACTCGAGGCACAGGCGAAGACTGTTTGCTTCAGGTAATCTGCTGGACGGAAGGCGATTTCCAGTTCGAACCTAAGTTGAAGAGTGATGAGAAAACGATCAATCGCGCTCTGGAAAGCTTGATTTTGGAAGGAATCCTTTTGCACGATCACACAGCCTATCTGACGTCCAACGGCATCAGACTGACGACCATATTGGTGAAGGTCCGCTCCAGCTTGAGTGATGCCGAGTTCGAACGCATAGCCGACACAGGAGTAGAACAGGAGACAAGAAAGCTCAAAGAGTTTTACGAGATGGTCGATGGAAACCGGACATTAGAGGATTTGATCTCCCAACGCGATCTGGTCCGCAGTCAGTGGGTGCCTTTAGTCTCAGATCTGATCCGATTGAATCTCGTCGAAATCTCGCACTTAAAAGGTCCCCACCGCTCCGCTCAGGGTAAGGAAATCAACTATGAGCTGGCGGAGTCGACCAAGAGTGTGTTGGTAGACTCAGCTACCGGCTTCTACAGTTTCGGTGCATTCCTCTTCTTGTTGCAAGAGTTAGTTCGTTGCTCGCACGATATGCCTGTAAGCTTGCTGCTCATCGAAGTTCAGCCGATCGGATCAAATCTGCGCGGTAAAGTGCCACTGTCGCCAAGCGAAACGCAGGAACTGGCATGGCACATCAGCGAGGCCGCCAGCTTTAAGGGATTGATGGCGCTCTATGAAAACCACGATTTTGCACTGGTATTACCGGGAGTATCAGCGGACAAAGCTGCTCGCAGAGCCGCCCAACTGCTGAAATCGATTGCAACTACCGGTTTCCGCTCCGGAGAACATCATACGAACATAATTGTTTCCGTCGGTATCGCATGTTATCCGGATGACGCCTCCGACCTCAGCACTTTGGTCGGCGAAGCGGAGCGCGCCAAAGAGAAGGCGAAGAAGACCGGCTCCGGCATTGCGCTGGCAAAACCGCCGTCGACCTAGAACCAGATACGACACCACTACGAGCCCTGCAATCGCGAAGTCCAAGCCGGCCAAGCGTGCCCGGTGCAGGCGGAAATCGGCACTTGATCTGGATTGCACCTTCACTGCGTGTTCAGCCTACACGTTCGATTGGAACGTGGTCCTACGTCAGTTTTAACCTGAGCTACTGCTGCTGCGGCGGAACCTGCTGAGCGGAGCCCTGCTGGGGAGGCGGCAGATCCTTCATGTCGACCACAATCGGGGATGGTGGATCGGTTTTCTTGGAGAGACCGACTACATACATCAGGTGGAAGGGCTGTTGAGCCGATTCGTCCGCGGAATGCACCGCGACCGTGCCGGAGACCTCGATAGGAACCAGTCCTTGTGGAGTAGGGTCTCTCATATCAACCGCCTGAAATTGCAATGCACATACACGTCTCGACTTCGAAAATTCAAGAATGTTGGCCTTCAATTCCTGGTCCGTTGTAGGCAGAATGGTTTCCTGCCTGAGTCTCGTTTTCACACCGTCGGAGAGCTCCTGTTGCAGACGTGATGTTGAATCGAGATAGTTGATGTAGCTGGTGTCGAGCAGATGAGTAGTCACCTGCTTGGCAAAATTGACGAAGTCCAGCTTCATTTGTTTGTCCATCGCTTCTTTCTTCGGTCGCGAAATGAACAAGAAGAGATTGGTTACCAGGCTTATCGCCAGGATGATGTGTATGCTGTACTGTTTGAGCATCTGCTCGGGTGTAATTTTTCTTACGCGCCAATACATTTACTTTAGCTCCACCTTACCTAATTCCCACTTACTGTTACGGCGATAGAATGTGAGGACGGCTTTGACATCGTTCTCCAAATCGGGCTCGGCTTGTGCTCCGTTCAAAGTCTTCGATACGATTTGATGTCCCTCAACCTCAACAACGGCGTCATTTGCGTCTCTGCGAATAACATGGGCTTTCATAGCCATTACCTTCGAGCTCAAGCCCTTGGTCGGCCACTCCCATATGAATACGTCTTTACCTGCTTCGCTGGCAATCTCGGCAAGGTGCATATCTCCAACCACTTTGAGAGCTCCGAACACAATGATCAAAACAGCGCAAAATCCGACGAACCACTTATTGGGTGTAAAGATCTTCTCCATTGTGCTACTTCAGTCGCTCTTACAAGACGCTAATTACTATCGTGCTGCAAGCCGAGATAATACACAGCCTGCCTGCACGCGTCGGTGTGACTTAACTTAGGATTCTTAGCCTTGACCTCCTTGATCATGTTGGCACGTTTCGGGATATCCTTGATCGGCTCCGATGTACAGATCCAGTAGTCCATCGGTGATGGAACAAGTCGAATTGTTCCGCGCACCGCGCCGACGATGAGGAGCGCCTGACTTTCCCTGCGCTTTTCTTCGTCTTTCGCGAATTGCTCTATAGCAAAAACCTCGGCGTCCTTGAGCCTGAGAGTCTCCTTGAGTAGCTTCAAGTCTGACGGGTCTTGCCGCAAAAGTATCTTCATGTGTGCGTTCTTCACGACGGAATCGGCTTGTTCCGACTGGCGGAAAAAGTCCTTCAACTGCTGAGTAATGGAGACGAGCATCATCCCATAGTGACGGGCACGTCTCGAGAGGTCATCGAGCAGGCGCGCCCCGGCTTTGAAGCGCATGAGAGTGGAGGCCTCGTCTATGATGGCAGCGAATCGCACCATATGTTCCTTCGATTCAGCAGCTCTTCGTCTGATGAAATCAGCTAGGATATAAACGGCGATGCGCTCGAGGCGGGGTTCGTTAACTTCTCTGGTATCAAATACGATGAATAATTTTTCGGTATCAATATTGGTGTATCCGTCGACAAGTCCGCCAAAGGCACCGGATTTGGTGAACAACGACAAGCCTCTGGAGAACATATGCAGACGGTCTCTCTGGATCGGATCGACCTCTGTGGTCGCCGCTTGAGCGGTTACCCGAGTCAGATCCGACATGGTCGGCACCGTACCGGTCAGTTGCGCCTCCATATAGCAAAGACGGATCAGACCGTCGAGAAGCGACTTCTCTTCGACGTTGAGCTCGTCACGTCCATCTGGAGCCAGCATCAGGTCGAGCAATGACAATAATCTCGATATCTTGTCGTGCGAAGGCTCACCCTTCAACTGATCCTCAGGACCGAGATCGAATGGGTTCAACAGGAAGCCGGAGTTAGGTCCAAGGTCGACATAGGCACACAGATCAGGCCCGAGGAGCTCGGTAATAAATCTGTAGGCACCGAACTTGTCGACGGTTTTGTCAATAAGAACAAAGCGCACACCCATTGGCAAAAGCCGCAATATTAGCATGGATACGGCGAATGATTTACCGGCACCGGTCGTTCCTACAACGAACATGTTGTTAGCGTCTTTGCCCGCGCCTCGGAAGAAAGGATTGAGCAAAACCGGCTCTCGCGAAGTCAGAGCGAATCCGAACGGCACACCATCGGGAGAACCACAAGAAGCAGTGAAAAACGGCC
>CAZISK010000231.1:0-9753 GCA_964541355.1 uncultured Candidatus Obscuribacterales bacterium | reverse complement strand
TGGCAAATTCCGCCACTCTCGGATGGTTTTCAAGGTACTTGATCCTTCCCATCCCGGTCTTTGTACACAGCCGCTCGCCAATTAATGAAATGCCGACCGACAACCCGGAGATCAGACCTGCTTCAAGCAGCGCGATTAGCACCGCTGCCAGTGGCTGAGTAATGACCAGGTTGTCGAGAACCCGCACCGAGATTAGTATCGTCACACCCGTTAAGATTGCGCGCCCGATCGAGCGCCAGAACTGTTGCCGGCAGCATTCTTGAGCGACTGCGATATATCGGGAGAAGAATGCGGCACCAATTAGACCTGCGAAAACACAAAACAAAAAGGTCGGGACGAAGCGTTTACGCTCCTCTGCCCAACGGCGAAAGACCAAAACCGGCGCACGGCGGCTCGAGGAATTTATCAATAACGCATGCCGTACGAATGGCGGTAGATTTTGGGTTAGCTTTCGCACTCGTTGCAGGTCTTCCTCGTCTCCGGTGCTGGAGCCGAGCTGTGCGTTCATCCGATCGGATATCGTCGTCTCGTGCGTTTCCTGAGCGCTTGCCGGAACCAGGCTTGAACCGTCGAGGATGATGGCTGACAAGAAGAGCAACACCATAAGCGGTATCAATTTCGCCCATCCTCTTTTATTCGTTGCCTGCCGTTTTTTCATTTTGATCCAGTGGTTTTCCTTCGCAATAATATCAACGAGTGACGGATGACGTCGCCCCTATACATTGAAGGAGTTGGCGACAAATACAAACAAGCATCGAGCGTGAATGACTCCGCTTGTTCGGACTTGTCTGGCATAGGGGCGACGCCATTCGTCCACATCGTATTTGCAGATTCGTATGTGTGATTCATACGACCTGTCTCTCCGCTTTGGAATCGGAGATCAAGAGTTTGACACCAATCATGGTGGCTAGCCCTACGATCCATGAGCCGATTCCCCATACCGATTCAGCAGCATCAATTATTAGAACGGTCGCCACGAACACCGTCAGAACGACTGCATAGACAAGCCATTTGAGCTGTTGAGGTCTGGCTCGTTCGATTGCCGACACTTCGCTCAATATATTTTGCGTCAGGCGTTCAGATACGTCGAATTGTGGGAGCGATCTCGCCATCGTAATCATATCGGTCGACTGTCGATGCCAATCCTGACAGGACATGCACTTTTGCATATGATCCGCTACCCGCTCGCCGTCGGTTTCCAGCGCGTTCCACGAGGAGGACTCTTCCTCGATGCAATCGCTGAGAAGCTCACGTACGGCTATGCATTTTCTTGCTTTTGTTTCATCCACCTTAATCACCACCCCTCGATACTTGTTGCACAGCTAACCGTCCGGTTAACAACTTTCGTAAATTCTCTCGCGCTCTGAATAAGAGCGACTTGACCGAGCTGACGGACAGCTCGCTGATCTCTGCGATCTCTTCGTATGGAAGATCATGCTGGTATCTAAGTACGAATGCTTCTCTCTGCTTCAGCGGAAGCTCACCAAGCGCTTCGAACAACATGTGTTGTGAAACGCGCCACTCCACCTCTTGTTCTACATCTTCGACGGCGATTGGCTCAGCTTGTGGATTTACTTCAAGCAGCTCGTCCAGCGATTGCTGATGTTTGTTGTCTCGAATTGAGTTTAGGCTGAGGTTGGTCGCAATTTTGAGAAGCCATGGCTTGAAACTCTTCTTTGTATCGAAGCTAGGAAGCGCCTTGTACGCTTTGAGGAATGTGTCTTGCGTAAGATCGGATGCAGTGTCATGATTCCGGAGCATCTGATAGATGACGTTATAAACTAGTTTTTGATATCGTCTTACCAGAAGTTCGAACGCCTTGTTGTCGCCTGCGCGAGATCTTCGCACAAGCTCGGCATCAGCCAGTGCAGTCAGATCAGGCGCATTGTTCAGCTTGTCTTTCACTAGACCCACAATCCATAGGGCAGTCAGTTGGGGTTGAGGCGACGTTGGGCCACTTCCTAGCATATATACCTCGCTGGGATATACGGATCCTTTATTCGGGTTTCATGAGGCCAAGGCGGGGGTTGCCTGTCAAAAAACCTTTGACGCGATTGGAGACAATCTGTCTTTGCTCTTTGGTCAGAACTGCCCGAGCCTTGAGTACGGTGCTTAGCCGTTTGTCTTGAATCTGCTCACGCAGATCCCTTATCTCTTGAACCTTTTTAGTTATCGCTTCGTCAGAGGCGCTGTCGCTGGCCATCAGATCCGACAGATCAAGCAGATTCTCTCTGATCTGAGTGCGAATCGGCCTGGCGTCATCGAGTTGCTTCGATAGAAGGCTCGATAACTGGCTCTTCTGGTCTTCGCTTGCGTCGATCAGATTGAAAAATCGCTTCTTAAAGTGGCTGGAAAGCGCCTGTTCAAGCTCCGGATCGATTAAAGCCTGGGAAACGGACTTGCCTGCCCAGGCCGGCAGCAATTGGGAGGCTGCGAAGCCTGAGGCTGTTAAAAGAGTGACTATCAAAACTGGTGTGGCAGCATTTTTAATGGATTTCATAAACTTTCCGCTCCTTGTCGGCCGTTGATTTAACTCCGCCAACTCTCTTCGCAACTCAATACACCGTCGAATCCGAAAAGTTGCGCCCTTCGTGCTAACATTTTTTATCAAGAGAATGAAGAGACAGAGGGCGCTATGACCAACAATAAAATTGTCAAATCGAAAGACGACTGGAGGAAGCAGCTTACCGACGAGCAGTATCACGTCACCCGTGAAAAAGGCACAGAGAGAGCCTTTACGGGTGAGTTCTGGGACAAAAAGGAAAAAGGCCGTTACCTATGTATATGCTGCGAGAGCGAGCTCTTTCATTCGGACACGAAGTATGATTCCGGCTCCGGATGGCCGAGCTATTACGAGCCGGTCAACGAAGCTGCCGTCGAGACCGAAGTTGACTCGAGCCTGTTCATGAAGCGTGTGGAGGTTCATTGCTCTCGCTGCGATGCTCATCTGGGCCATGTCTTTGAGGATGGTCCGAAGCCGACCGGGTTGCGCTACTGCATTAACTCGGCATCTTTGAAGTTCGAACAAGACTGACCAAGCTAGACTCTGATAGATGAATAAATTCCGAGGATTCGAGCCTTTGTCGCGGTCTCGCGAATCGCCGTCCAGATATTTTGTGTCTGCTGGTTGGAGGTCAGCTCCAGTTCTAGAATATAGCGATATTGCCAGATGCGCTCAGGTATCACCAGCGGAATAATGTTGGAAACTCTGGCATTGTACCTGCCGATTGTAGCGGCAATGAACGCGGAGAACTCGACAGTCTCAGGATCCAGCTCTACACAACAGGTCAGCTTCGGTCGTGCTGGGAAAAACTTTGCGACTGCATCCATGGCGACATGCACCGGTGCTACCACGCCGAATCGCGTTTCGTTATGCGAGAAATCTTCTATGTTTTTTGCCAGAATAGACAGCCCGGTCACTTTGGCCGCTGCCTCTCCGGCAATTGCCACCATCGTTGGATCGCCGGTCTCTTTCACATGAAATGCGGCACCACTCGTATCCCAGTAAGCATGGCTTTCTGCCCAGTTCAACTCGGCAAGGAATTTTGTGCACTGCTTGAGTGCAACCGGATGCGACAGAACTACCTTTATCGCGCGAGGATCGGCGCCCGGCAACCCAATGAGCTGATGGTGAATCGGAACGTAAACATCAGCAATAAGCGAAACTTGAAATACCAGGCTGAGCTCCCAGGCCGCTGCGATGGAGCCGACAGAAGAGTTGGCGAGTGGGATCACTCCGAACTGGCAGGAGCCGTTGGCCACCTTTTCATATACGTCCTGAAAGGTGCGTGAAGAGGAAAAGGTAATTGCAGTGTCTTTGGCCGCTTCCGGTGAAGTTGGCAGTCCCAGCTCATTGCCGCGCTTCGCCAGAAATACGCGTGCTGCAACATGACTGTACGCTCCAGGTGCTCCCTGGAACGCAATGGCAAGCTCGGACGAAGCCTTGGGCTTCGAGGTCGCGTCTGGCGCGTTCATAATATTAAGTAATTAGAGATACTCCACACCGGAACGATATCGTATTTAGTAGCAGAAAATGACACCATGATGTCAAAGAAGTTTGCCGAGATCGGCCAGCGGGAAGGCGACATCATAATCGACAACACCAAGGCGGGTCTGGGGCAGAACCAGTTTGATATTTTCGCCGTGCCGCTTCTTGTCTTGAGCCATCGCTTGAATGAGTTGTTCTTTGTTGAGGCCTTTCGGCAGTTCGTGAGGGAGCTCGGCGCGGAAAAGGAGATCTTTTACACGCTCTGCGGCCGCCTTGTCGATGCGCTTCTGCTGCACGCTAAGCTTTGTAGTTTGGTTGATCCCGATGCCGACAGCTTCTCCATGACTGAGCTTGAATTCTCCTACCTTCTCGAGCGCATGTCCGAGCGTATGCCCCAGGTTGAGTATTCTCCTCAAGTTTGCTTCTCTTGGATCGCGTGCCACTATATACAGTTTCATCTTTATGCAGCTCGTGATCAATCCGGAGATGCCTGGATCGTCCACATCGAAGCCGTCGTTGATTATTTTCTCGAGAATATCGAGCAGCGGAGTCGGACCCATTTCGTAGTCTGTGTTCTTGGCGACGGTCTCCTCGATCAATGCATATTTGAGAATCTCTCCGATGGCGCTCACGATCTGTTTGCGCGGTACGGTGGACAACATGTCCTGGTCTGCAAGCACCGCTTTTGGAAAGAAATACGTGCCTGCTAAATTCTTTCCTGCCGGAAGGTTGATTGCGCTCTTTCCACCAATGGAAGCGTCAACCTGTGCGAGCAATGTGGTAGGAACGATAACGAGATTGAGACCGCGAAGATAGGTGGATGCTGCAAAGCCAGCCAGATCCGAGACGGAACCGCCGCCCAGGGCAATGACGGTATCGTGCCGGTCAAAGCCACGCTCCTGAAGGTGCTCCCAAATTCTGAGCAGCCAGTCTGTCGTCTTACAGGCCTCACCATCCGGAACTTCGAGAGTCGTGACTTTAAAGTCCTCGCTCGGTAGATTTTCCAGTACGTCCCGGAGCCAGTGAACGGCGGTGCTTGCCTGGCAGAGCACGAGAACGCGCTTGCCGGCGTTGAGTTGCGCCAGAGTTCCGGACAGCTTGTGGCGCGCCCCGGCCCCGACGGCGACACGCGTACGCACGTCCAGAGCCGTGTTCCACAGCATCGTGATAACAGGGCCCTTATGTTTGGCTTTATGACGCATGGTGTGGTTGCTCCTTCGCCTGTTGGACTTCAATCGCGTCTGGCTACCGAATTGATCAGGATATACGCTTATTAGACTTTGAACCCCTGAATAGCGTATCCAGTTTCTAAAAGATAAGTCTAATTTTCTATGCCCAGGCTATAGTGATGTTTCTCACTTGAGATGTTGAAATGGACCGCGAGCGCTTGCTGTCCGGTCTCAATTGCGCTTAACGCAATCGCGCAACGATGTCCGATAAATATCGAATGCACACGACACGTCCTGGATGGAGTCTCCGCCAAATTTATCGAGAAATGCATCAGCCAGGATAATCGACACCATGGCACGGCAAACGACCGATGCTGCCGCGATTGCGCAGACGTCGGAGCGTTCGTAGTCGGCTTTGTGGGCTTTGAAATCAGGATAGGATACCGATTCGAGTCCCCGCAGGAGCGTGGGAATCGGCTTCATGAAAGCTCTCACGACGAGCCGCTCTCCGTTGGTCATGCCGCCTTCGAGGCCGCCGGCGCGATTTGTCGTGCGGCGAAACGGCAGGTCGCCTTCGGCGGGATAAACAGCATCATGCACCTGCGATCCCTTCATGGACGCGGCGTCCATGCCGTCACCAATTTCCACCGCCTTCATGGCTTGAATGGAGAGTATCGCCTGGCCGAGCCGGCCGTCCAACTTCCGATCCCACTGAGTGTAGCTGCCCAGTCCCACCGGCAACCCATCAGCGAGGATTTCGATGATTCCACCCAGGCTGTCGCCTTCGGTCCAGGTGGACTTGATGTGCTGTTTCATCGCCTCGGTCGTTTCCGGTGAGGCACAGAACAGCTCCGACGATCTGATGGAGCTCTCCAGCTCATCGAGGTCTGCATCCTGCTTTGAGTCCCCCTGTACCGACCCCACCTGAACTACATGACTGACTATCTTCACTCCAAATCGAGAAAGTAACTGTTGACAAAGTCCGCCGGCAGCAACTCTGGCTGCGGTTTCCCTGGCGCTTGCTCGTTCCAGCACGTTGCGGATATCTTTGTGCCCATACTTGATGGTGCCGGCAAGATCGGCATGACCAGGGCGGAAGTGCTTAATCAGCTTCTTGCTCATCTCTTCGCTGATCGCACTGTCGGTAGTATCAATCGGTGCGGTAGACATGACATTGCGCCAGTTTTCCCAATCTCTGTTTTCAATTAGCAATGCAATCGGGGCACCGGTTGTAATACCGTGCCTGATACCAGCGATTACCTCGGCCTGATCCTTCTCTATCTTCTGCCGAGCCCCTCGTCCATAACCTTGCTGGCGACGAAAAAGCTCGTCGTTGATTTTATCAATATCAACCTCGAGACCTGCCGGAAAACCTTCCAGCAAAGCGACCAGACCCTTGCCGTGTGACTCACCGCTTGTTAAGAACCGCAACATCTGAGAATCCTGTCCTTGCAAACCAACTGATCTTACAATAATGTCTTGTCTTCGTTCCAAACTACCGTCCAAGATGTAAATTGCTCCGTCATGGACGACAACCGACCATGCCACATGAGTTCACTTCAAGGCTCCCTCACCGTACCGGGTGACAAGTCAATCTCGCACCGCGCCCTGATCTTCTCCGCATTCGCTGAGGGGCGGGTCCAAATTGATAATGTTTCGCCCGCTCACGACGTTAAAAGCACTGCCGATTGTCTCAGAAAGCTCGGACTCACCGTTGTTATCGGGGAAAACGGTCTGGGCTCTTCAATTGAGATTGAGAGTGGGGGCATCGGCTCGTTGAAGGAGGCTTCAACAACGTTGGACGCCGGAAATAGTGGGACCACTATGCGGCTGTTAGCCGGACTCGTGGCCGGACGTCCATTCGTGTCGCGCTTTGACGGCGATGAATCCTTGCGGAGACGGACAATGAAGCGCGTATTCCAACCGCTGGGTGAGATGGGGGCGAGGGTCCGTGCTACTGATGATGTGTTTGCACCGTTCGAGATAATCGGTCACCAACTTTACGGGAAGACATTTTCGTTGGCGGTGGCATCGGCACAGGTCGAAGCTTGCATCCTTCTGGCAGGGCTTCAAGCCCGTGGTGAGACCGTCGTGACTGCACCATATACGGTGCGAGATCATACCCGTCGAATGATGTCTTATCTTGCAATTCCGTTTCACTCTCATCAACGGACGATCGGTGTATCATGTCTTACGAAGCCAATCGCCCCATACCACGTCACTGTTCCTTCGGACATCTCATCGGCGGCCTTCTTCATGGTTGCGGCGGCGCTAACTCCCGGCTCCGACCTGACTCTGCGTACTGTGGGAACCAATCCCGGACGCACTTTGATAATCGATGTACTGCGAAGCATGGGGGCTGATATCGAAATTACCAACAATCGAGAGCTTTGTGGCGAGCCCGTCTCCGATATTCGTGTCCGTCATCGCGGACCTCTTTCTGGAATCTCTCTCAAGAAAGAGGAGATCGCCAGAGGAATAGACGAAATCCCAATACTCGGTCTGGCTGGAGCGCTCTCGCAAGGCACGTTCGAGGTCTCAGGCGCCGAGGAGCTGCGGCACAAAGAGAGCGATCGGATTAAGGCCTTGTGCGCCAATCTTTTGCCGGCAGGCGTAGATGTCGTGGAGAAGCCGGATGGCTTCGTCATTACCGGCAAGCAGTCGATACCCGGTGGCTCTGTTTGGAACACCAAAGGAGATCATCGGCTGGCGATGACCGGTATGATCGCGTCGCTTGTATTTGAGCAAGAGGTCGACATCGACGACAAAGATTGCACGAGCGTCTCTTACCCGGGCTTTGCTCAAGACCTGGCTCAGGTTTTGGTCGGCTGATCTCATGGCAGACTTCTTTTGGGCAAGCGCTCGGAAGTGGCACGAGGCACTAAGTGTTCCGGCAGTGTCGTGATCGGTGACGACTGCATCATCGACGAAAATGTGGTGCTCCATAATGTTCTTGTCTACATTCGTCTCATCCCGTCTCGGTTCAGTCCAGTTTTGTGTCTGTTTAGATTAGGTTGCCGGTTTTCGGAATCATAACCTCGATGACAGGGTATAGATAATGTGGAGGCATGGGAGCTTGGTAGAAATTTGCGACTTGCGCAGTCTGGAATCGCGCTACGAGATTAAGGAAAAGGTCGGCGAAGGTGGCATGGCCGCTGTTTTTTGTGCTCAAGACCGTATTCTAAATCGGATAGTTGCAATCAAGGTCTTGAGCGGCTGTGCGGATGGCGGCTCATTGATGCGCTTTCAACGAGAAGCGCAGGCATTGAGCGAACTGCAACACCGCAATTTCGTGGAAGTTTATGACTTCGGCGTTCTGGAAACCTCCAATAACGCATTTTTAGTCATGGAGCTTGTTCATGGCATTCCGCTTGACGATTTGCTGCTCCAGAGAGGAACTTTATCCACTTCTGAAGTTATCTCGCTGGCGATTGGTATAGCCACAGCCATGGAACACGCTCATGAGCGAGGTCTCGTTCATCGAGATTTGAAGCCAGGTAACATCATTATCCTAGATTCCGATTCGCTCGAGGAGCTCAAGATTCTCGATTTCGGAATCTCGAAATTCGAGGATGAGCGAAATCAGAGCCTCACGGCGTCCGGTGGTTTTATTGGAACGCCGCTCTACATGAGTCCGGAGCAGGCTACAAATTCTGCCGATGTGACGAACAAGACCGATCTATATTCGCTTGGTTGCATCCTGTATGAATGCGTATCAGGTCAACCGCCCTTTGTCGGTAAGAGTCCTGCCGAAACGATTGCGCTTCACCTATCGGTGCGTCCTGAACCGCTCAGCGCATCTGGTGGCGAACATTCTCTTGAAGGGCGGCTCTACAAGGTCATCTCCGGTCTGCTCGAAAAAGAGCCAGGGTACCGATTTGGGTCAATGAAAAGGTTGAAGGAAGCGCTTCTCGATTGGCAAGAAGAAGAGCTCCACAAAGAGATCCCAAGTGAGGCACAACCGGCCAAAACGGTCAACGCAAAGAAAGCGACGTTCGTTGTAGTTGCAACGGTAATCATCGTTATTGGTGCCGGGCTCGGTTTTAGTTCAATTGTCAACACACAGGCTCCCAAGCCGCTGCCTGTTGAGGAATCTACACCTACTGAACTTATCTGGGATCGCGACAACAACGAATACGCAATCTTCATTCTCGGCATTAAAAGCAAGAAGATTAAGGAGTTCGAACGGGCGATTCAATCTCTGAAGTGGTACCAAACCTTTGGTGGCGATGACTTCGACAACGCCATACGGAGCCCTGGCGGTATCGCGTTCGATGCACCGCAGCCCTGTCTTTCGGTCGAATTCGAGCCGAAGCATCATGTTTGGACACAGATCTCTAAGCTCAAGCTCACCGGTTTGCGTGTGCCCAATGCAAAAACCATGGACTCGTATGTTTGCGACGAGATCGCCAAAATACAAAGTCTCGAATGTCTTGTTCTGAAGAGGCAAGGCGCAATCTCGATGCCTGAATTAACAGCACTTACGAAGCTCAAGAATCTCAAAGTTTTGGATTTACGCGAGATTCAGTTGCCACGAGAAAGCGTGCCTACAATTGTTGATGCGTGGCCGAATCTGAGGGCTTTAGTGCTAAGTCG
>CAZISK010000230.1:0-9803 GCA_964541355.1 uncultured Candidatus Obscuribacterales bacterium | reverse complement strand
CCAGCATGCCAAGGTGTTCCCAACTTCTTGTTGCGCTGCTTCATTCATAACTAAAAGTAGATTCATAATCATGTTGCCAAGCAATATCGATAGCTTCAGAGATCCCTGACAACGGCGCATGAATAAGCGAACCGGCACCTGGTGGTGCCGGTTCGAATTGGGCCCCGAAGGGCGCAGCACAGAATTTGCGAACTATGGCTTGAACCACTCAACAGGTACAGGTTCTAAGTTGATGTTGATCTGTTTGATCTCGGTGTAGGCATCGAGGCCGTTAACACCAAGCTCACGTCCCCAACCACTTTGCTTGTAGCCGCCCCATGGGCACTCGTTGAATGTGCTGTGATAGCCATTAATCCAGGTGACACCGGCTCTCAAAGCCCTGATCACGCGTTGAGCGCGTGTGATGTCGTTGGTGAAGACCGCACCGGCGAGACCAAAAGAGGTATCGTTGGCGATATCGATTGCATCCTTCTCTGCCGAGAATTTCTGCACGACTGCGACAGGTCCGAAGATCTCTTCTTGCACGATGCGCATATCCCGCTTCGTATTGGTGAACAGCGTCGGCGTGATGTAATAACCACCTTCGAGCCCTTTGCCTTCGGCTTTGGTGCCGCCGCAGGCGAGCTTCGCGCCTTCCTTCTGACCGATCTCGATGTATTCGAGAACACGCTTATACTGAGTTTCGCTAACCAGCGGTCCCATCTCAGTGTCGCCGTCCAGGCCGGGGCCGACTTTGATCTTCTTGGCGCGATCCACCATCTTCTTGACGAACTCATCGTGAATCTTGTCTTCAACGATAATGCGAGAGCCGGCCGAGCAGACCTGTCCGGCGTGGCAGTAAATTGCGAACAAGGCATAATCGACTGCCGTATCAACGTCGAAGTCGCTGAAAACAACCATCGGAGATTTGCCGCCGAGTTCCAGCGTCACCTTCTTGAGATTGGAAATAGCTGCCTGAGCGATGACTTTGCCAGTCTTCACGCTGCCCGTGAACGCGATCTTGTCTACGAGTTCGCTCTCGGCTAGAGGTAGACCTACTTCAGGGCCAAGACCGAGGACCAGGTTGACTACGCCTGGCGGAAGACCGACTTCATCGAGCAACTCAACCAGTTTGATCGCTGTCAGAGGAGTAAATTCAGAAGGTTTCAAAATACAGGTGTTACCGGCAGCAAGAGCGGGAGCGAGCTTCCAGGCGGCCATCAATAGAGGGTAGTTCCAGGGAATGATCTGTCCGCAAACTCCTATCGGTTCGCGCACCACGGATGACACCGAAGGCGCTGGAACATCTACTGTATAACCAGTCGGTTTTGTCGCCAGACCGGCATAGTAGCGGAAGCACTGTGCAGAATCAGCCATGTCATAACGAGCTTCACGCAAGGGCTTACCGCTGTTGAGTGTCTCCAAAGTGGCGAGTTCCTCGGCGTTCTCATCAATCTTGTCTGCGATCTTGAAGAGGAGAGCGGCTCTTTCTGCTGCCGTGGTCTTACGCCACGGACCTTCATCGAATGCTTTGCGAGCAGCTTTTATAGCAGCTTCAGCCTGAGCTTTCGAACCTTCCTGAACTTTGCAGAGCGGCTTGCCGTCAGCGGGGTTGATGAGCTGACGCTCTGATGTGCCGTTAACGAATTTGCCATCAATGTACAATTGCCATGCGCGATCTAATTTTACTTTCGGTGCTGTCAATGTCTGAGCCATGCCCCCTAACCTCGCGAAAATAGTTTTACCTCTAAGCAGCATCGCTACCGCGACGTGCCATGTGATGCCAGAGCGACCGTGAGGCATCGGTCAGTCGATAACCGTGCCTTCAAGAACGAGATCACAAGAGCGGCAACAGCGCCCTCATGCGTTCTCACGAGCGATTATGATAGCACGATAACGGGGAACATACAGGATTCTCATCAATTCAAAATGACATTCCAATGCTCGGTATGGCAGAATAGTTGCTCTGAAGAAAAACAACACGTTGCCAAGCCAATCGAACCAAGGCGCAGGCACACACAATCAGTTTTCAAATGAGTACGAAGGAATACCCGGGAACATTCATAACTCTGGAAGGACCGGAAGGTGCTGGTAAAACCACCCAGGTCAAGCTGCTTGCCAAACAGCTACAGAGACTTGATGTACCTTTTATCGTCACTCGAGATCCTGGTGGAACGCCCCTCGGCAAGCAAATTCGACGAATCCTTCTGACACCGGGATCAGTTGCACCGCTGGCAGAGCTGCTTCTCTATCAGGCTGATCGAGCCCAGCATGTGGAAGAGCTGATCAGACCCGCGTTGAAAGAAGGGAAGCTCGTTCTTTGTGACAGATACATCGATTCGAGCATCGCCTATCAGGGTTACGGACGGCAGATCGATCTTGAGCTAATCGAGCGATTGAATCAACTATCCACCAATGGATTGATGCCGGTGCTCACGATCCTGTTTGACATTCCAAGCGAAGACGGACTTTCAAGGCTTCATCCAGGCAAAGAAGATCGAATCGAGCAGGAGGCCCTGGATTTCCACACTCGAGTGCGACAGGGATATCTAGATCAGGCTGAGAAGGAGCCTGAAAGATTTCGAGTTCTGGATGCTACCAAGCCACTCACGACAGTGCAGGATGAGTTTCAAAAAATAATCCTGGACCAACTCGGACTCTGCCTGTCCAGCTAGTCTCAGCAATCGGTTACCGCACCGCCTGTGGTGCCGATTTGTTACCCGTCTTTTCGAATACCCAATCAGGAACTTTCTCGTCGAAGTAAGGTCCCGAGATGCAGCGCCCCTTGTCGGACCAATCAAAAACCATCCAGGCATAGGGCTTCTCTTTCATATCCGCAGGTGGCACCGGCAGTGGTTGCGCACCGGATATCAGCGCTTTTAGCAGCTCTTCGGATGCCGCCTGCGGCTCTTCACCCTTTACCACCAGATCAGAGACAGCTCCTTCCGAAGAGACTTTCATCGAGACATAAATCTGTTTGCCGGAGCCTTCCAGCTTCCAGTTTTTCATAAGGTGCTTTCTCAATGAGGTGGAATAGTCTTGAGGCTCACCATTCGAAGGCAAATCCAGTCCATCTTTATCCGAATCTTTGCTGTCCGGATCAGTGCCAAATGCTAATCGCATCTTGCCGTCTTTACCTGAAGATTCCGCCACCCAACAGTCTTTATAGACCTTCCATTCGCCGTTTTGAAGGATGACCACGGCGGATCCGGTCATTTTGAAATTTTCGCTTTTCGACATATCAAGCACGGCAGGCGGAAGTTTGACCGGCACTAAATCGAAGGAGACGCGGTCCTTCTCCTCTTTTTTGCTAACTATCTTGACTTCTTGAGGATGCGTAGAGTGAATCATTTCAACGAACATCGGCTCCAACTCCTTGTCCATTGGCCCGATTTTCATCTTGCTCTTCACAGCATCGCAGAGAAATGGCTCAATCTCCCGAGGACCGGTTGCTTTCGCCATCGCAGCATAGTACGAGAGCAAGAACTCCTCTGGACCGGGAATCTTATGATTGGCGCTGGACGAGCCTTCCGAGTGTCCGCCCGGATGAGCCGAAGCGACACCGCCGAATACAGAGCAGATCACCAATCCTACGATTAGCCCTGCGATCACAACCTTGTCGAGAATAGCGCGCATGAGATTCCTCCGACTTGAGCGTCCAGGGGCATTGTCTCATAGCCGCTGCTTCGATATGTTTGAATCAACTCACAAAGCTCAATCGGAACAACCGCGCTATCGATTGAGGCGCCAGGACAACTCGCTGCCGACCTGATCCAGATCCGTACGCAATTGTGTCTCATCGTCGGTATCAAGTGAGCCGCTGCCTGCAATTCGCAGCGTGCGCTCTTTGGACTTGAGATCCTTCACTCGCCGGATCATATTGGTGTAATCTCGCTCGCTGACTTTGCCGTCCTTCTTCGAGTCTTCGAGCAACTTCTCGAGATCGGTCAACACAGTCGATATTGGTGGCAAAGCCGGCGCTGGGTTGGGAGCCGCGTTGTTGATAATCAATACGGGCAGCGGGTATGAATAAACAAATCCGCTGGGACGGGGGCACCACGGGTAGTAGTAACCAGAAGGAGCCTTCCACATCGGAAGTTGAACATTGCCGCTCTGAATGTTGTAGAAGTCGCCGCCTGTGTTGATTGGACGACCGAATGTAGGATAGTTGATGCTGCCGACGGAGGGATTGTAAAAGCCTGTTGTTGAACTATACGGATTGCTGTTGACCGAACCGAATGAGCTACCACTAACACCACTGCTGATACCAGTCGCCGGTGTCGAATTCACTGCCGGTGGAGTACTCCCGAACTGGGCTGAGGCAGGTGATGGCATTGTAGACATTCCAATGCAGAGAATCGAGACAACAATCTGAATTTTCATGTTAGCTCCTTACAATATTGAAAGCGCTTACGAACGCATCACCTATTCAATTATAGTTACTAACTCGGGTTATCGATTAACCGCCGACTCTCTTACCTTTATCCGGTCGTTATCTTCTTTGACGCCGGCATCGGATTCCTGTTTCGGCGTGGGATCCGCAAAATATGCAGCCGGATCTTCCACCTCTTCGTCGTCCAGACCCTTCGTGTCGAACCACTGGTAGTTCATTTCTTCACCAAGGAAGTAGATGGTCACCATCGACCAGACCACAAGGAAACCCAGCGAAAAATTGATGTAAACCCCGCTGTCGGGCATCTTTCCTGTGAACAACAAACAAAGCAACCCCGGCACTGCAAGACCCAGACAGACGGTGCCAAGACGGGTCGCTACAGCGGTAAATGGACGGGCAAAGCGGTGTTGCCTGGTTTTAAACACGAAAGCGCACGCGCCGACAAACGTGGCAATGCCCAGCCCAACCAGCGCGAAGTCGAACAAAATATGGCAAATTACCGAAAAAAGCGCCTGCCAGACAGCGTCGACGGTCGCGTGAAAATCGAATTTTTCGATGCTCTTCTCCATGATTCCATCCACTGTACAGGAGGTACTGGACTCTGTTCACCGTAAAAACCCGGAACAGCCGATTAATGATAGCTCAGACGTCAGGCTTAAGTCATTTGCGCCGTCTCAGATAATGTGCCTTAAGGTCCGTCATGAATGGCATTGTCGAACGCTTATGTTTTTCCTGAATCGGCATGGACGCTCAAACCTTGGCATAGCTTAGCTTGCAGCGAAAACGCCGGCGGAATTCCGTTTAACTTATTGTTTCCTGCACCGGCATGTCCTGTCGGACGAAACAACAACTGCTGCCCGCAACTATTTCAACTGTCCGGGCGCGCTTCGGAACTCTGCGGTTTTTCCTGTTTTGTCGAGTTGATTTCGTGAAGGGCATGACCGATGTTGATGTATGGCTGCGCCAGCTCGGGATTGAGTTTGATCGATTCTCGCCAACTCTGAATCGCCTCCTCAGTTTTGCCCATCTTATAGAGAACGAGGCCTAGATTATTGTGAGCCAGCGCATCGCCTGGGTTTAAGTCGATGCATTTAGCAAAAGCATCGGCCGCTTGCTGGCTCAAACCAGCTCGGAACAGCGCCGTTGCGATATTGTAGTGGGCTGGCGCATAGTCAGGCTTTAACAACAACGCCTGGCGCCACACGCTTACGGCTTCCTCATAGCGCTTCAGATCGTAGAGGACAATACCGAGATTGTTGCGAGCGCGGTAAAAGCCCGGTTCCAGCTTAAGCGCCTTTTCCAAAACGAAGACAGACTCCGGGAAATGGTTCATCCGCCACAGCACCACGGCTAATGCGTTCAAAAACTCGGTGTTGCGAGGATTGATATCGATTAGATCATTCAGTTTCGTTCGCGCCTCTTCATACCTTTCCATGCTTTCCAAACACTTCGCCACGCGAAATTGCGCATCATCACTACCATCGCCTAGACGTATAGCAGTCTCGTACTCGAGAAGCGCCTGCTCATGCCGCTCCAGAGCACGCAAACTGTCGCCCAGGTCGCGGTGGTACTGGCTGTTTCGTGGACTGGACTTAATAGCCTCCTGGTAGGCGGTAACAGCCGCAGCATGATCTTCTCTTAGGGCAAGCAAGTGACCGAGATTATATTGAGCAGCAGCGAACTCAGGTTTCAAATGTAGCGCTTTATAGCTCGTTTTGAGCGCGTCATCGAACTTGCCTGCAGCCAGATAGGCCGTTGCCAAATTGTTGTATGGCTCGGCCTGATTCGGTCTAATCTCAATCGCCTTTTTGAGCTGCTCGATGGCGGTCTCGGTTTCGCCGCGCCGTCTGTGGCAGACCGCGATATTGTTGCGAGCCGATAAATTCGACGGCTCTCTTGCGATCACGAGATTGAACCGATTAATCGCCTCTTCGAGAAAACCTCTTTTGGCAAACTCGAGACCCGACTCGAGAAGCTCCTGGGTACTCATCGCTTTGAGGTTGGTGGCGAATGCATCGGAGCTGACGGGAACATCAGCACGCTCATTGGAAGCCGGATCGCCAAGTTCAAAGCCGGGGCCCAACGGCTCCGCTTGTGCAAAGCTATTGCCGGGTGTGATTACGAGGAAACAGATGGCAATCCAAGCCAGATGTTGACAATGTGGAGGTATGGGGGACATTCGTCAGAACCAGGAATTTTGGAAGACTTCAATTATGCGTCTACCTCGGCAACCTTACAACGTCTGAGCGTTTTGTCGTGGCTCCTGATCTTCCTTGTAAATTGTTCATGCACCAGGTATCAGCCAAGTTGATAGCATGTGGTGGCGACAAACTTGGAATAGCGGAATGCGCAGCAAATCATTCAAAAGAAATCTGGTAATTGCACTTGGAATCTGTTTACTGGCTCCACTTGCCAGTCACGCCGGTCACGACAAGAACGATCGTGCCGAAAAGATGGTCCTTAACCTGAGAGTGGGACAGGGAAGTGCCGGTTTCTACCTGCTCGAATCAGCAAGATACTCAAGGGAAGTAGAAGCAAATCTGCGAAAAGCCCTTTTTCAGGTTCGCGAAGTCGATAAAAGCTATGCCAAATCCCGCGGACGCCCGGATGATCGATATCTGGAGGTTGTTGCCATAAAAATCTCGCAGTGCCAGGACAAAGCAAAGGCCTTGACGGAAGAGCTGGAAAACAGCAATTTTGCGCTACGCGAGACGATTAAGGACACTCTCATGCAGTCGCCTGGGGATTGATGCCACATGGTCTAGACCGAAGCGCTGGGGAAGCCACTATTGAGACAATTCTAGACTGAGGCGACTGAAATTGATTTCCAGAGCCGTAACTGGGACCTGGGGTTGTCCGAGCCACAGGGTTTTCGTGAACCTAATGCCCCACACTCTGATGATACAAAGCCACGATGGACACTGCGAAACACCAGCTCCAATACTATCAAGGACACTTCTGCATTGCAGGCGATAATGCCCATGCTTCCTAGTGTCCCAAGTATAGTTCTTAAAACTAAACCTTAAGAACCGGTGCCAGTTAGGCTTCCGGCGTAATTTCGACGTAGTCGCCACCGATATCGAATGTGTCGTTAATCCAAATAGTGAGCGCCGTGGCCAGTACTACTACCAATAATCCTTCTAAATAGCCTGTCATATACCTGCTCCGTCCTGCTTCGGGGTTCTTCTTTATTTCTTTTCTTCTTTGATATTTCTATTTTGATTCAGCCATGGTTAAGGCCGGTTTAAAACCCTAACAGCAACATTCACGTCAAATTGCCCGCAGAATCACCATTTACAAAGATCAGTCGCGAAAAGATTCGCCAACATTTCGAAACCATTTATGTTTCCGCAAAGATTAAAAAGGCTAACAACTCAAACGGGCGCCTGATTACAGCCAAATACTTCAATCAATGTCGTTTTAACTTTTTGTTTTCTACGAGTTCGACTCGTCGCATTCAAACTACTTTTGACTCAGATGTAGGAATGCTGAATATCCCTTCTGAAGACAACCTTAAGTAAACAAACAATTGTCAAGCGAACCACTATAGTGGTGGCATAAAGAACAAGAAAAATAACCAAAGAAACTACAAGTACTTAATTCACATACGGATTCAAAATTTATGTCGTCAACGACAAGCAACCAGGCCGAATGGCGCGTTGCCTGGTGTTCTTTTTGTAGCGCCGGAATGAGAATGGATGCAACGGTTTGCCCGAACTGCAAACTCTCAATCACATCGAACGTGGAAGGTGCATCGACAATCTATACTCGAACTCTGTTCCGCCAAACGCTGGAGACGCTAATTCCAGATCTTCACAATCTCGTCGAACGCCTTCCAGCAAGTGACTTTCAAGCTCATCTCGACGAAATCATTTCCGTGACTATCGAAGATCTCGACAATGAGATTGCCCAGAAAGTCGTGACGAAACTCCAGGAATTGCAACTCTTGGAATACTCCCAGCCTACAGAAATAGTTCGGACGCTGGTATTCGAGCTCTTTCTCGAACTCGCAAAACTCGCTCCAAACCGCGATAATCTGCTGGATCGTCCAGTGTTAAAGGCGCTCGGCATTGATGCGACGCTGATCGCAAAAGAGCTGGAACGTCGTGCCATGCAGTCGGAACTATCGGGTCTACAATACTTACCTCTACCTGCACTGGCGATCGAGAATGAGAAAGAACTCTTACGGAAAGTGCTGATTTACCTCGCGACACTAGAGGCACTGTCAGGTAGCAACTGGAAGGAGTTTTTCCGGAGATCTTTGAAAGACGGCGAGATCAGCGAAGAAGAGATCAACGCCGAGTTAACGCGTTGGCACAAGTTGTTTCAGCAAGACCTGCAACCAATCCGACCGGACTCGCCATGGAGAGAGACGCTCAAGAGATTCGGTCATCAAGGTTTACCACCAGCCGACGAGCGCTCGTTTGTCTCTTCAGCATTATGCGCGGAGAATTCAAAATGTCACTCGATAGCAGAAGATATTGCGCGAGCCTCACTCAGACTTTTGCAGAGCAGCTCCGACGTCGGCAGCGCATCTGGTATCAATCAATGCGCGGAACGCTTAAAGGTATTAGCACGCGGCGTAATTTCATCTTGCTGCGATCAAAAGGGTGCAGAATACAGTCAGATAGAGGCCCAGTCAGCTTTCTATGATTCCGTAAAACAGATGATAATCGATACTTTCATTCCGAAAGAGTTGCATTCGGACCCGGCGCTAGTTGCTTCGCTCAAACAAATGAACAGCGCTCTAGATATCGCTGTAGCCGACAATCTGTCCAAGCAAACGGATAAGAGGCAGGAAGCCGCCTTGAAATACAATCGCGCAATTTTTGCAGCGAAAGAGGCGATAGATGAAGTACGGAAGAAGGGATATAAAGCAACTCCACAAGACACTGCCCGTGCAAAAGTCGAACGGCTCTTGATGATCAAGTCACTTGCCAAACTAGCAGAGATCAAATATCAAGAAGACGAGCTAGGCTTCTCAGAGCAGTATCTTCTCTCAGCCGCAAGACACCTCGATGAATTCGATCGGTATCAACGTGAGAACTGTTTCGATGCGATGCATGCACCGCTTCGCCCGGTTATCCATGGAAGTTTAGGCCTGCTCTACTTACAGAAAAATCAATTAGGCCGAGCCTGCCGTGCACTGAAAAGAGCGAAACAAGCGCTCGCGACAACCAAGCCTATCCAGATGTTAGGATTCATGATCACCTACCAGGGCGTAATTGATGAATACGATCAACTCAAGTCACGTCTGGCATAGAACTAAGATTGAATCGATGGCTCCGACAGGATTCGAACCTGTAACCTGGCGATTATGAGTCGCTTGCTCCACCATTGAGCTACGGAGCCATACGGACCCGAGGAAGATCCGCACAATGTTTTCCTTTATAACAGGTCTTATCGGTCAGGTAAAGCCTATTTGACTTTG
>CAZISK010000229.1:0-9813 GCA_964541355.1 uncultured Candidatus Obscuribacterales bacterium | reverse complement strand
CTTAAACAGCCGATGCTCAATATTACAAAACCGTTGTCCGGTATCCAGCAGCAGGTCGCCGGAGTCAATGGAACAGTCTCAATCATGAAAGGCGAAGTGGACCAACTCCAAAAGCAGATCGACGATCTCGCTCAGCAGATTCAAGACTTACGCTCGCCCTTAAAATCAGTTGCTGAGCCGCTTTCCGATGTCCGAAACGAGTTGAGAGAGCTCAACGATGTGCTGATCCTGGTAGTCATTGCCTCATGTGCTTCAGTTGTCGCCATTGTCGTCGGATTTGGCGTCGCATTGACGCTGCTCTTTCGATTTCGGCATGCAGCGCTTTCCTTCCTGACGCGACAACGCCTCAACGACACCTATTTTTTTCAGGACCTGAGCGAAATGAAAGCTCGTGAAGAGCTTCGCAAGTAAGTAGTCAGGTGCCGGAATCTACTTCTTGTCTTCTTTTGGTTCTGTAGGTCTCGTGATCACTTGATCGATTAAGCCGTATTCCTTAGCCTCGGCTGCCGTCATGATTGTGTCACGATCCGTGTCCTTTTCAATCTGCTTGACGGTCTGACCAGTATGCATCGCCATGAGCTCGTTGAGCTGCTTTTTGGTCTTAATGACGTCGCGAGCGAAAATTTCAATCTCGGAGGCCTGTCTTGTACCCCGGATGCCCCCGAGCGGCTGGTGGATGAGGACTCTGGAGTTGGGAAGCGCCAACCGCTTGCCCTTGGCGCCTGCACACAGAATGAACGCTGCAAAGCTAGCGGCTTGTCCCATGCAAATCGTCATGACCGGGCTGCGAATCAGCATCATCGTGTCGTAAATTGAAAAGCCGGCCGATATATCTCCACCAGGAGAGTTGATGTAAAGCCGAATGTCTTTATCTGAGTCTTCGGCATCAAGGAAAAGCAGTTGGGCGACGATGCTATTGGCTACGTCATCCTCAATCTCGGTACCCAGGAAGATAATTCGCTCTCTCAATAGACGGGAGTATACGTCAAAAGCGCGGTCGCCTCTGCTGGTCTCCTCAATGACGGTGGGGTTGTAGAGGAGTGGATTGTTGTTGTGCTTGATTGAATCGCTCATTAGGTAGCCCTTGGAATGTAGGGAGATACTATCACAAATCCGGAAAAAGTGATCAAAACGCGCTAAATTTGCAGCTTAACGGAGATTTCTTTCATTGCTTTCTCGAATCACTTGTACGGAGGTGGTCGGCACCTGGTGCTCGCGCTGCTTGGTACCGTTGGTGGTACTATAACAGCGCTTCGGACGACCAGGTTAAGAGGGTTCTAAATCAGCTAAAGTGATAATCAACGTTGCCAGCTCTGCATTATGATGCACTTTAAGATTTCATCTCGCGATCTGTGGTTGAATAACCAGGAACAGTCACACTCGTCCTGTACAGGTTCGCAGGCTCAGATTTGTCCTGTTCGTAGAAGATCTGCGCCAATTTCTCGCTTTCTCTTTTTTTCTTCGACAATGGACCAACTTCGCGCGCTCTTGCAAACTGTTCTGGTCGAAACCGACTACAAGTTGGCGGTTGTATGTTTTCTCGATCTTGCCTCTGTCTATCACGATCGACAAATTGCAGAACTCTTGGTAGGGCGCGTCAGCGATCCGACATTTATCGTGAGATTGCGAGCTGTTCAATTCATCGGACTACTAGCGCTGGCGGATCGGGTTTTGCTGGACACGATTATCGAAGCACTGGAGGACCGCTCCTGGATAGTTCGTGAAGCGGCCATAGGCTCGCTTGTTCGCATTGCCAAAGATGTAGATGAACCCGCGCTGCAATCCGGATGTCGTCAGGCTCTGCTCGATCGTGCCTTGACCGACGTGCATGCCACAATTCGGGCGCAATGCATATTAGAGCTCTCTCGTCTTGGCAGTCCCCACGATGTTCCAAAGCTGGTGGTCGCCTTGCAATCCGGAAGTTCCGCCCTTCAGATTCGTGCGCTTCGCGTCTGCGAGGGTGTGAATGCCTACGCACTAGGCGCGCTTTGCGAGATAGAGTGCCTGATGGAGAGCTCGCACGCAAAGAAGCGCCTCAGAGCTGTAGCTGCCTGCCAAAATTGTTTGAACAAAAAGACAATCCTGCTCTTGATCAGACGACTGTTCGATGGGGACCAACGGGTGCGAGCTCTTGCTCGCAGCGTTCTCATGCGAACAGCAGAAGTCATAGATGCCGGGCAAAGGCACATTTTCGAGATCATTCTCAGCCGTGACACGGCTCTGCAATCGATCGAAGAGCTCCTGCACTCAGGATCCCTGACTGATGATTTAATCGCGGATTTCAAAGAGCTTCGTACCAGGCGAATGAACTGGCGAACATCTCATCACGAGGATGGCTCAGAATCTGATGTAGACAGCAAGTGGTATCACAAGGAGGCTGTATGGCAACTTGTATATCTCGTAGACAAAATTTTAGGTGTCGAGGGGACGATGTCTGTCGTAACCGAGGGACTTAGTGCAAGCCACAGATCGTGATCGACTCAGCCTTATTCTTCATCGGTCAACCGTTCCAGCTGTGTGGACTTTTCCTTGGCTTGGTGTAATCGCCTGAGGTTACTGCGATTGTGTTCATTCGTATCGATGATTTTGACCGGCAGTTTGTGCACTTGAATGAAGTCGGAGTAGGCCGCTCTATCAATTCCCGTGCAGCCGATGATGCTTATCATCATGAGGCTCGTGTTCCGTCCGAGCTCGACAAAGCCTTTGTCCGTAATTCTGCGATTGTGATTGATTAGAAGCATCTGCAGCCGACCTCTCGTCACCTCAGCGAGGGTCGATATCTCGCTGTCGTCTAGCTGAATCCCGGAGAGATCGATGTGGTACACCTGGACATTTTTGAACTGTTTGATATTTTCTCCTTGCATTCCAGATCTGGCCAGATTGAGAAAATATAGCTTTTTCAATCTTTTTAAATCACCAAGTGTGGCACCGGTTATTCCGTGGCAGTTCACCAGACCAATCCATTTCAAATTCGGGCACCGGGAAAGTTCGGTTACTCCGGTATCTGTTATGGCGGTTTTCGTCAATCGGATCGTATTGAGACTAGGAAATTGCTGCAGCAGCTTGATGCCTTCGTCTGTGATTCCTGTGTGTCCGAGATCGAGCTCCTCCAAATTCGGCAGCTTTGAGAGATAGACCAGTCCCCTGTCTGTAATCGCTGTACGATAGAGATTTAGTCTCTTAATTGGTAGCCGTTCAAGAAGTTCCAGGTCCTTGTCGCGAACATCCGACTTGGCTAAGCTTATGTTCGGAAACTCGTCGACTTGATTCAGGCGTTTTTCCTCCAATAGAGTCTCGAGGCGTTTGCGAGCATTGCGCCAGTTAATAACTACGGTGGGAGCCTCCTTCTTAGCCGGCGGCTCGGGTTCGCTGGCAGCTGTATCTTTAAGGGTTGTATCGTCCTCATCCCTTGTCGGTTGGGTTAGGTACGGCTCTTCACGAGGAGTGCTGTCGTCGTTACCGCGAGCCGTGAAGAGCAGCCATCCGGTACCCGCCACGGCAAGCATAGCGAGCACGGTCAAGCTCAGCACTAGATGCAATACCAGCCTCGATTGCTTTTGAATCGGTCCTGTACCTGTTGAAGTGGATCCGTCGACTGGCGCTTGTTGGGAGTAACTGCCGCTGGAACCGGTGCCATCCGAGTATGAAGGCTGTATGCGGTTGCGCAGCTGTTGCAGGGCATTACCCAGTTCTGAGGCAGTTTGAAATCGATCGGCGGGGGACTTGGCCAGGCAAGTTGTAATTATGGTGTCGATTTCGGCAGGAAAGCGTCTCTCCGGCGCCCGATCCGAAAGTGTCGGAGGCGTCTCCTGCGCATGTTTGAAAAGGATATGCGGAATGGATGAGCCGGAAAACGGCTTCTCTCCGCTCAGCATCTCGAACATCAGACAGCCGACACTGTAGATGTCCGATCGTTCGTCGACATTGGCACCGCCTGCCTGCTCAGGACTCATGTAAGGTGGGCTGCCTATGCTGATTCCAGTTTTTGTCAGGCGCTGATCTTCCGTCAAAAGTTTGGCCAGCCCAAAGTCCGTGATGGTCACGCGAGTAGTATCGTATTTAGTGTATTCCAAAAAGATGTTGGACGGTTTGATGTCTCTGTGTAGGATGTCTTTGTGGTGTGCATGACTGAGTCCATTGCAGATCTGGATAAATATCTCGAGCGCTTGATTGAAGGGAATGCTGTGCTGCCCTTCGATGATGTCCGATAGTCTCTGTCCCGTCAAAAGCTCCATGACGAGGAAAAGCGATCCGTCATCGGAGTGAGCGAAGTTTTCAATCGCCAATATATTGGGGTGTTGCAGTTTCGCGAGCAACCGCGCCTCGCGGTGGAAACGAACGATCTGACTGTCTGACAAGCTCCATCCGATCACCTTGATTGCGACATCCCTTTCCATCTTTAGATCTTTGCAGCGATAGACAATTCCCATGCCGCCTCGCCCGAGTTCTTCGATAGCGACGTATTGTCGGTGCGAAAATCTAATTGGTGAGGAAGTCAATTAATTGATCCGTTCTTGTGTGCATTACTGGTGACAATTACTTCGCTTGTGCCGGCTGAATTTTAGCCAGGGTTTTCTCTGTAATGATAGTGGACATTCGATCAAGAACGGTTTTATAGATCTGAGAAAGCGGATCGGAATCACCTTTCAAAAAGCCGGATACGACGCGTTCCTGGATCGAAAACAGGCGCTTTCTCGTTGCACCAGATAGAAGGTCGCAGGAGAATTTGATCTCATACTTATTGCCGAACAGATCACCGCCGTCATATTCTATCTCGTGGATTGCACCCTCCAGGAGGTACTCAGCCGGCACATTTTGCGTGTAATAGGCTCCGGGAGCGCCATTCGAGAGCTCTTGCGGCCCCTTAATTTTGTCTCCGAAACTAGACTTCAACTTCTCAGTGAGATTAGCGCGCCAGGCCTCCGGAAGCGCATGGAAATCCGCCTCTCGCGGTTGCTTGAATCCATGACCCCGCACAGCACTCATGAGGCCACCGCCTTTGCAGTTGACCTCTTCCGGACCGGCAAATGGAAGTACGGCGATTAGGCATGGCTGTGTTGCTGCGTCCGCCTTTACGGATTTCTTCTCATTGTCCGCGTCCGGCACCGATACTGGTGGCGGCGCCGTCGTGGCAATGGTATTGCTATTGGTGTTATCGGCGGCAGTAGTGTCAAGCTCATCCTCCAATCCCGGACCGGGATGCGAAGGTGGAACCGCCACCATCAGCTCGTCGCCAAGCCACTGCCCTTTGAGCACGGGGATCTGCTCTACTCCGCGATCTCTTCTAACCTCGGTCTCTACAGTGTCTTTGAGTGTGGTAAACGCTTCTTTCAGCTTTGTGGTATTGCCTCGCTGTTTTAACGCCGACATGAGATGGTGTGTGAAGACGCTGTTGGCATAGCGCTTCGATTCCCAGCTTACCTCATTTGTGCCGCTGGAGCAGAGCACCAGCTGTCCCGTGCCTTGAGCGATCTCTTCTGCATTGATGTTGCCGGTTCTGACAAGCCCCTTCTGATCAACTACTGATGCCGCTCCACTATGACAGGCATCGAGCAATAACAACACTCTGTCTGAGCGAACACGCTTCACGATGCGGGCGAGATCCTGCATTGCGATGCCGGTCGAGTAAAGTCTGTTCTTATCAGTGTCGTTGGCGATGATGTAATTGACGCCGCCGATATCCATGGCGTCCGGACTTCCGTGACTGGAGATATAGATCAAGACGAGATCGTCTGCGTGTGTTACCCGCGGGAGGAATCTATCGCCGATACAATCCAGAATATTTTCGCGTGTTGCCTTCTCGTCGACCAGGACTTTGACATGATTGGATGCGAAGTTGCCCTCCTTTACGAGGAAATCGGCGAAGTCTTGAGCATCTTTGGCCGAATACTTGAGATTCAACGTGTTGTCTTTGAATTTGCTTATGCCGATGATCAACGCCCATTTGTCGTGAATCGGGCGGTTGGGATCGCTCGGCGCCGCCTGCGCTTGTGAGGAAAGCGAAATTGCCAGAACCGTGGTGAGAGCTAGTAATCGTTTTTGTAAAGATAGCATTGAGGTGGCGGCTAATCAGAAGAGTTTAGGCAGTTTGCCCATGACTGCAAGTGTGATCAAACAGACTATCACCATCAGGCTCATGACGATAAGCGATCGTACACGCTTGGAGAGCTTCTTTTTTGATTTTTTCCGTTTTGTTTTAAACTGCTTTTCCTCCTCTAAATAGCGATCGGCTAGCGGTACCGAGGTAGGCAAACTACTCTGTTCCAGATCGATGAATGGGTTGGTGCTGGTCAGCATTGAATCGGGCAAAGCCGAGGGAACGTTGCCGGATTTTGCAGCAGCGTACCAGAAGGCAATGGCTTCTTTTAAATCCGCGGCGTTCTGCCATCTTTGAACAGGATCAGTCTGAAGCGCCTTCAGCAAAATCTGATCCATCAGATGAACTCCTCTAAACGAAACGAGCTCACTGACAGGAGTTGGATTGATATCGGGATTGCAGTGCGAGCGTAAGATGTCGCGCAGAGTGCCATTGATGTAAGGAGCGTGACCGACCAAAAGTTCGTATGCGCAGATACCGAGTGAGTAGATGTCTGACAGCGCTGTCGGCTTCTTACCGCTGCATTGCTCCGGGCTCATGTAGAGTGGCGAGCCCACGGCGCGGCCTGAGAGCGTGATTCGCTGTTCACCCTTCATCTGAGCAATTCCGAAATCCAGCACTTTGACGACGATGCCGTCGGTGTCCGGTTCACGCAAGATCACGATGTTGCTCAGCTTCAAATCCCGGTGGACGATGCCGTGCTCATGCGCGTATGCCAGTGCATCGCAGGTCTGGAACATGATGCTCGTAAAGTTTTCACAGTCCATATGCCCGAGACCTTTCATGATATCCATGAGGCTTGGACCTTCTACCAGCTCCATGATCATGAAAAAGTTGCCGGTGGCAGATCCGGCGAACTCGATGGATTCAACAATGTTCTTGTGTTGGAGTTTTGCATGATTGCGAATTTCGCGCGAAAATCGCACGATTGACTCGGTAGAGTGCACTGACAGCCGCTTGACGGCAACCAGTCGACCGGTGCTGAGCTGCTTGCCGAGATAGACGACCGCCATGGCGCCGCGACCGAGAATGTCGAGAATCTTATACTTGCCTTCGATTACGGTTCCGATTAGCGGATCTTCGGCAATGCTGAGCTTTGGTGGCTTGTCCGGGGCGTTTAACATCTCCCAGGAACCGGAAACTTTTAGAAGCGCAGAATTAGCGGGACTCCCTGTCAGGGGGTCCGAGTTTGGTGTATAGATCCGGCCACGATCACCAGATCTATTCTCGTGATCATTTGACATGACAGTGTAACTTTGCCGCTACCTTCTAGGTTTACTACTACACTAAAACCGCAAATTCAAAACCTGTGGAGCTGCTCAGGCTCATAGCCGGAAAGCCGGCACCGGCGTGCAACGACTCTGCAAAGCGGCATCTTGAGTCTCTAGTGCCGCCCGCAGGCGGCGTATAAATATTCTCTCTTATGCTTCCGGTCTCGACCATTGATGACTTTTTCCAGGTACAACCTCACCCAGATGGCTGAAGTAACTTTTCAACATGCCCTGCATGCCTTTTTTACGCAAGTCGATGTGAAACGGGCTGCGATACCACTTCATTAGCGCGTCTTCCGTAGACCAGATGCTGACCACCATGAAATGGTTAGAATCTGAAGGACTCGAGAATGCGTCTATGTAGACGCATTCGGCGTCGTCTCGATTGATCTTCAGGCATTCGTCAATCATCTGAAAAAAATCCTGGTGGTGTTCCGGCCCCGCCAGGGTAACTCCAAGAACGTTAATTACTGACATCAAGAGCTCCTCTAGGTTTTTCGATAGTACGACTTTGGCGGCCTGGGGACATTAACTCCCTTTAGCTGATCTTGGCTCGCAACTGCACCGATTGGAAAAGGAAAACCCAGACAATCGGATGCCACTCTCCATCGCGCCAGCGTGCAATAGGGCACCATAACCAGTGGCACTTACTCGTCTTGTTTGATCTCTTGTAGCTAGCCTGGGCAGTGGTTGATTCGGCTCTCCGTCAGGTTTCGATATTCGGGCGGTAAGTTTGCTCGCTCATGTGAAATGACCATGCCACCGCTTCTTTAGCTGTTGTGACGGTCGGCGGTACGCGCAAAAAATAATGGCGATGCGTGCCGTCAGCCTCCATCGTCGAGTTAATGACTAGTACCATCATCAGTGGCTCATCGTTGATCATGTTTTTTCTATACAGCTCGCCGCACTCATCTTTGCTGATCAACTCAGCATTGGAGTCCTTGAGGAATCTGCTCAGCCCATAGCTCGCCATCAGCATTTGCCGAACAGCCACATTGCTTTCGTTTTCTATCTCTTCTACGGTGATGCTCTCAGGACTGAGCACGAACTTTTGGGGCAGGACGATTCCGTCGAGACCATAAACTTCGTAGCCGTCCTCGTATACTACGGACGGACCGCTTCTGCTGCTTAGTCGTCCCTGATCGTCCAGCGCTGTCGATTTGGGATAGCTGCCTACGAAACACACATCCTCGAAAAAAACGAACCAGGGTGCAGATTGTAGGAGCTCGATCCAGGCATCTAGTCGCTCAGCGAGCGGACTGTCTAAGGTGAACTTGTCGGACTGTGTTTTTAGTGCGCAATCCCAACAGAGCAGATTTGAAGCTTGCCAGATACCCATGACCGTAGCGTTGAGATTGCGGGCGGCGACTACCGGATCTTGGGATGGGCTGTGCTCTAATGACTCGAGAGCGAGGTCTTGAAACTGGCTGCCAAAAATGGAAAGTAGCTCTGTTACCACTCGTTCAGATCTGGCGACTATGTTATCGAATACCATCGCGGCTTCCGGAACCGAGCGTCCAGCCTGGTGCGCCAGACGTTGGTTGCGAAGTGCGCTAGAAGTAGAAGACAGCAATGTGGCATCAAAAATGGTGCCAATCGGTTGCAGGAATCTGCTCATCTCGAGCTTGAGACCAAATTTGAAGTAGTTGTAGAAATCGTCGCTCAGGTTGTGGAGCGCTCCAGTGTCCACGAGCTGGCTCATGACTGAATAGATTTCTGATAGTCTGCTTCCGGTCCCGTTCCTCAAGATTTGCGGAGGCAGCGCTTCTGCTTCGTTGGATATAGCGGCACGAAAATCCTCGCTCTGGTCCGACCCTAACAGGTCTGCCACCTGCGCCACAGTAGTCGTGAGAGGAGCGGATGTTTTCTGATGTTGTTGGATAACCGCCATGTACGCTATGTATGCTACGGGGCTGGAACAAAAAATGACTGAAGGCGCTCGTCTTCCATCGTGCACTCGGTAAAAGTTAGCGATGCATTCCTGTAGCGCAGAACGATTTGCTAGCTCGCTTGTTTTGATCAAAGTACTCCATTTTTCGACAAGTCGCTCTGTCTGCGCGATTTGCTCGGACGTGAAGCTATCGCGTCCGCGATGGAGTCTTCGATAGACTTCATCTTCGACCTCTTCTGCGGTGATGTTGTTGATTTGCATAGGACCTGCGCAAATTTCTCTCCAGGGAGCGCCAGCGATCGCTTGTCTGACGATCACTTCCAATACTTGAGCCCTAACGCTGGCGCCATATGTCATATGCGAAACCTCTATGTGTCACGGCGTAATAGTGCAATTCGGCTCTCGTCGATAAGAGGTGCAATTGTCACTAGCGTGAGATCCATGCTATCAAAAAGTATTAACCAATGCGATGGCAATGGCGACCTATTTGTCTGGACGAGCTTCCAGTAGCTCGAGCATCACTTTTCTGTCGTATTTGAACGCGTTGGAAGATA
>CAZISK010000228.1:0-9854 GCA_964541355.1 uncultured Candidatus Obscuribacterales bacterium | reverse complement strand
TACGAGCTTCTCGCAGTCGGCCCAGGTTGAATGTCGCGTGACGACTCCGGCATAGTAGCTTAAGTATGTCACCGGACCACCGCCACCGGATTTGCCGCTATTGGATTTGTTGCTGCCGCTTTTGCCTGTTCCATTCTTCTTTGGATCCGGAAGCGGATCTTCCATCGGCAATTCGCTCAAATCGACAAAATACCCGTCCCGCGGACCCTGGTACAGATGGTCTGGCTTTCCGGTGGCGAACGATACCGCTATGTGATCGCAGCGTTCGTTGCCCGGATTGCCGGCGTGTCCGCGCACATACTTCCATTCGACGTTGGCCGGTTTGATTCTTCCCAGTTGTCTCGACAGCTCTTCCCAGAGGTCCCGATTGGCGACATCCTTCCCTTCGGAGTTCTTCCAGCCACGATTGCGCCAGCCCCAGATCCATTGTGTGATGCCACGGATAAGGTATTGCGAGTCTGTGTATAAAACAATGTTCGACGGCCCTGGCGAATCCAGCTCTGCAATGGCCCGGAGGGCTGCCACCATCTCCATTCGATTGTTGGTGGTATCTCTGTTTCCCCCACCTAACTCTCGTACCGTGCCGTCGGGGAAAGCAATGATACTTCCCCAGCCGCCCGGACCGGGATTGCCTGTGCAGGCGCCATCCGTGAAAATCAGTATGTCGCTTTTTGAAATCATGACCTTCGAAAATGCTCAGCAGTGGCTCTATTAATAGCAGAGCCGACTTAATCGGAGCTTTAATCTTATCTGATTTGAAGTGGCGTCTTGGCGCAATGGCGGGCGGTAGCTCCAGGTATGTACATGGACTCCATAAATGAAGAGCTGCCGGGTCGACGGCTGCCGGTATTGCTAGCTAACTTTCGAATGTTTAGCTTGTCCGCGCTAGTTGGTCGGTGAGGCGGACAATTGTGGGTAGTCTGTATTGCCCGTGCATATCTTTAACATGCGCTGCCGCCTGATTGACGTTCAGTCCGGCGGCGGTTACATAAAGCGGTGTCTTGCTCTGTCCCCTCAAGACTTCAATACCGACCCCGGTGGCAAAGCGAGTTTTGGCGATCCCAATGATTGCGGACTGTCTCTGAAGAGCTTCGTATAGACGGGCTCCCAGACCGGGTTTGGGATTATCTTTGTCGTCGCTGAGCCAGACGTTGCCGTCCACGAGAATATAGTCCGGCACCGGCGAAACCATTTGTATGGCAGCCAGAAGCGCAGGCAGCTCTCGTTTGTAAAAATCACCAGGTTGATACTGCTCTACGTTGCCAGCCTTGCTGATGAAGGTCTGAACGGGAGTCGCGGACCGCCAGCCATCAAAAAGCACCAGGGCGGCGGTAGCATTCTGATGATCGTAGTGGACGTCAACGCAGCAGATCATGAATCAGTTCGACGGACAGTGCTCAACTGCAGAACGACTCGAAAACGCGCTTTTCCGCTCATCATGCGCTCATATGCTTCGGTTGCTTGATTGAATGGAAACTTTTCAATCACTGGTCGGATTCCTGTCAGCGCGCAGAAATTCATGCAATCTTCCGAGTCAGTGGCTGTTCCGCTAGGCCAACCGACAATCGAACGCCGACGCCCGATCAACGCGACAGGGCTGATCTGCATGGGCTTGAAATCTGCACCCACAATTAACATCTTTCCGTCCAGGTCGAGTGCCTCTATCCATGGTGTCATTGCGTCGGAGCTGGTAATCGTGGATAGTATCACTTTCGCGCCACCAGCTTTGGAAAGCCTCTCAACGCAGTCGCTACTCTCGGAGTTGATGAACTCATGTGCACCTAGCTTTTTTGCAAAATCGGCCTTGTCCATTCCGCGAGCAATGGCGATCGTTTTGAAACCCATTTTATTGGCGAATTGAACTCCCAAATGACCCAGACCGCCGATGCCTAGAATGGCTACGGTATCTCCTGGCTTGGCACCGATGTGACGAAGCGAATTGTAAGTGGTGACACCGGCACAGAGCAGTGGTGCTGCTTCCTCCATGCTCAGGCGCTCTGGTATCCGCGCGCAAGCTATGGCCTGAAAAACTGCGTATTCTGCGTAGCCACCATCCACGGTGATACCCGGTATTCTCAATCCTGCGCAGGCTATGAAGTCGCCGCTCATGCAGGCATTGCACTGTCCGCAATGTCCGCCATGCCAGCCTACGCCCACGCGATCTCCGACTTCGAGCCTGGTCACTTCGCGGCCGACCTCTTCCACGACCCCTGCAATTTCGTGGCCCGGTACGATGGGGTAGGTCATGCCTGGAAAGCCGCCTTTGAAAGCAAAGCTATCGCTGTGACAGATCCCACAAGCCTCGATTCGGATCTTCACCTGGTCCGGCCTGAGCTCGGCAAACTCTTTCGAGACGAACTCAAGCTGTCCATTCGGCTGGGCAACGCGCGCTACTTTCGCTGTCTTCACAGCACACGTGCTTTTACTTGCATTGTCCATTTTTTCGCCCCCCCGTTGAAACCTGGTGGAAACTTTGCAAGGAGATGCAAAGCAACTTGCGTCGCAGAACGAGCTAGTTCAAGTGAATTCGCGACGAAACAATCTTACGGTATCGGCAGTGAGATTTCGTCTCTTGACTAGGGGTTTTGGTTAGATTGTCGGCAAACCGCCTGCTCACTCATCGACTGAAAATTCCTGATAATTCGTGCTATGGTACTGAACAGAGGTGACAATCATGAGCTATGACAACACAGATCGAGCGCTTGCAACTTCGACAACTTGGGAAAAGCCTGCCTACGAGATTATTGAGTTGGGTTCGGAAGTGACCGGTTACATCTACACTGATGGATACCGGTCTGATGCAATCGGTTCGCTTGCTATGTCGGCGAGAGTCGAAGAAGTGACGCAAGAAAAGGGCGCCTGAAGTCGCGGTTGTTGCAACTCTTGGATGGGCATGCATACTGGGACGTGGTTGTTCCCCTTTCATAGAACAAGACCGCATGTGAATTTGCTTGAGAGCAACTGTCAGAGTAATTTACTTCGAAGATGACGCGCTCGAGGATGCTCAGACCTGGTTGATGTCGGAGATGTGCGACTGCGTTGTCGGAGGATAACAAACATGTGCGACTGGGTTGGAGGATAACAAATTTGCAAGTACGCATTCTTGGTACCGCAGCTGGTGGTGGGTTTCCCCAATGGAACTGCAACTGCAAGTACTGTGGAGCGGCCAGGTTATCGCCATTTGCTGTACCGAGAAGGCTGCATGCCTCCGTTGCCCTGAGCGTTCGCAAGGGGAGCTGGTTCATCGTCAATGCTACTCCAGACATACGCCTGCAGATCGACAATACTGCCGAATTACTTCCTGGACCCGGTGTACGCGAGACTCCAGTTAAAGGTATCTTTTTGACGGACGCGGAGCTCGATCACACCATCGGCTTGCTGATGTTGCGCGAAGGGGCTTGTTTACAGGTGTTTGCCAGCTCTGCGATTCTCAAGGCATTGTCTTCTTCGTTTCCAGTGGCTTCGGTTTTATCCACATATGCCAATTTCGAATGGATCAGTCTCGACTGTGGGCACTCTGCTGAGATCGAGGAAGGTTTGCTGCGGATAAACGCGTTTTTCGTGGATCGCAAGTCCCCACGCTACGCTGGATCATCCCCGGACGAATCAGGGTCGGATTGGGTGGTCGGCTATCGTTTTGAAGATACCGTTACTGGTGGCAGTCTGGCAGTCATGCCACAGTTAGGTCGATTCGACGAGGGAATTATGGCGGGAGTCGCTGATGCCGACTACATTTTGGTTGACGGCACTTTCTTCTACGAGGATGATCTCCATCGAGTCGGCATTGCCGGTAGAACCGCGTTCCAGATGGGACACCTACCGCTGTCTGGTGAGAATGGTATCATTGATGGTATCAATCGGGTCAATGCAAGGCGACTCCTCCACGAGAAGGCGCGCGCGAAGACTTTCCTCATCCACATCAATAATACCAACCCCGTACTGTCGGCGGACTCCGAAGAACGAAAAATCCTTGCTGAATCCGCTATCGAAGTAGTTGACGACGGTCTGTCGTTGTCTGTTTGAATGTCGAGACAAATCAGCTCAATTCGTTTATACTTTTTGTTCGTGGTTCATCTGCATAGTGGCGTCCTCTCCCGAGGTAATTGATGAATAGGGATCCCTGGCTTCGAGATCAGTTTATCCAACGATTAAAGACCTCAGGCAGCACCTTTTATCACGATCATCACCCATTCCATCAGCGTATGCACTCGGGGCAATTAAGCCGAGTTGAGGTCAGGCGATGGATAAGTAACCGATTTTATTATCAGAAAAATTTACCGATTAAAGACGCTATTGTACTGAGCAAGCTGCCCAACAGGGAAGATCGTCAACTATGGCTGCAGCGAATCATCGATCACGATGGCAGAGAAGGCCAAGATGGTGGTATCAACGCCTGGTTGCGTCTAGGTGAAGCTGCGGGGATCGAACCAGCTACTATGCTCACCGATTCTGAAATATTACCCGGGGTAAGGTTTGCCGTTGATTCTTACGTCAATTTCTGTCGTCAGAGTTCCTGGCTCGAGGCGGTTGCATCTTCTCTTACAGAGCTGTTCGCACCGGGCTTGATCGCGAGGCGCATCGAGATTTTCGAACGTCACTATGCCTGGATCGATCCTGCCGGACTGGCATATTTCAAGAACAGATTGGAGCAGGCTCCGAGAGACTCCGATCACGCGCTTTCACTGGTTCTAGCTCATGCCACGACTGTGCAACAGCAGGACGACGTGCTCGCGGCGCTCAAATTCAAATGTGATGTGCTCTGGTCGATGCTGGATGCAATTCAGTACGGTACGAGCACGAGGTCGGCTGCTTCGCTGGATGTAACTTGATAGTAGAGCTGGGTTGCCAGAGGTTAAATGACGGAGCTTATTCCCAATAATGTGAGACTACGTCTTGTTTCCGCTGGCAGGCTGCAACATGATCCGGCCCGTAACGTGTATCTTCTTTTGCTACCTGAAAGGGTCGTAAAGCTCAACCACACTGCTTTCGTACTATTGTCTTTGAGCGATGGTACCAGAACGGTTGAAGACCTTTTGAAATCATTGATTTTAGATTTTGGTGCCGACCCTAAATACCAGGAGGAAGCGCGAATCTTCCTCCTGGATGCTCTCAGTCGCGGATGGATCGAAATTTCCTCCAACCGGAACGAATCTCAATTGTTGGATCGTGCAAATTCGAACTCTGAAAAAGTCCTGGGTCATGAGTCCGAAGGCGCTGTGTCTGATCTCGAAAAGGCGGCTGCTACACTTGATGTGAGTATTGCCAGTGCTGGAGAAAAAACTGCAACAGCGCGATTCGCTGCCAGCGTTCCTCGGGTCTGTGCTGCTGTTGGTTCTGAGATCAGACCTGTCTCCATACAACCTCCTTTCGGTCTGATTGCAGAACTCACGCATCGATGTCCTCTTCAATGCCTGTATTGCTCGAATCCAGTCGCTCTGATCAAAGAGGGAGCGGAACTTTCTACTGAAGAGTGGCTAGACGTCATTAGGCAGGCGAAAGACCTTGGAGTCGTGGAAATTCATCTGTCCGGGGGCGAACCTCTGATCCGACCTGATCTGGTTGAAATCGTAAGAACCTGTACCGACCTGGGAGTCTACTCCAACCTGATTACCAGTGGTATCGGTCTCACCGAAGAGCGGGTGCTGGAGCTTAAGGGTGCTGGTCTGTGCTCGGTACAGCTTAGTTTTCAGTCCGATGATGATGAGACCTCCAGGACCATAGCCGGAGTAAATGCGTTACAGGTAAAGCGCGCATCTGCTCGATTGCTCTCAGAGGCAGGTCTTCCGCTAACAACAAATGTGGTCCTCAGCGCTCTCAACATCAACCGGTTGGATTCAATTATGAAATTATGCACCTCATATGGTGCTAGTCGAATTGAGATTGCTAACTGTCAATATTATGGTTGGGCGCTGGCCAATCGTGCCGCCTTGTTGCCCACGAGGTCGCAGATAGATGATGCGAAGACGATTATTGATCGATGGCGTGCCGAGCTGGACGAAAGTGCAATCGAAATTGTCTGGGTCGTACCGGATTACTTCCAGGACTATCCAAAGCCGTGCTCGGGTGGTTGGGCACAGCGTCAGCTAATGGTGATGCCGGACGGCACCGCTTTACCGTGTGCTGCCGCCAAGCAGATTACCGGGCTAGATTTTCCCAATGTAAGAGGTGAGCGACTGTCCTGGATCTGGAAGGAATCCGACACTTTCAACCGTTATCGAGGCTATGATTGGATGAAAGAGCCTTGCGCCAGTTGTGAGAGAAAGGAGATCGATTTCGGTGGCTGTCGCTGCCAGGCGTTCCTCTTAACCGGCGACGCAACAGAAGCAGATCCGGTTTGCGCCAGGTCGGCTAAACGGCCTTTGGTCGATGCGATAGCCGCAGATTGCAGAATTGACGCTTTGGCTCCATCGCGCTATCGTCGATTTCTTTAGATTTGGTGCTATTCCGCCAATCCTGAGTTCTTCACGTCGTCGCGATTTTGGAGGTTGCGTTCGATATTCTTAACTATGGGGGCGAGCTCCACCATAAGGAATCTTGCAAAAAATTCTGCCTCCTCGTCGGTTAGATGCGAACCATCGGAGGTATACCAATAGCGCTTGGCCCCGGTCCATTCGACCCGCTTGTACCTGGTCCTTGGAAAGAATCTATCGAATAGCTCGCTGTGCTCCGCTGCTCGTGGGCTGTCCATATATGCCGGCGACTGGGGGACGCTAACGAAACACACGGTAACACCATGTTTTTCGAACCTCTGTACGTAACGCCGGAGCTTCCTCATATTCCGGATAAGCATCTTGCGCGTCATAGGGCTCATTCTCTGGGCAGTAGGGAGTTGACCAGAACCTGCGGACTCTGGTCGCCGCGGATCGGCTTTGACTTGCTTGTCAATCAGGGCGTGCTTCAACGAATCCTCCCTGACCTTCCGACTCACAGAATCATGGGGAGGTGGTAGAAACGACGGGTCCATAATATCAATCCTGCCTGCTGCTTGGTAAGAAGACCCGTTATCTCTTGAATGAGTGCTGTTATCTTTGTCACCTTCAGGGACGGTCGTGGTAGTATGCGCAGTATTTTTGGCGGTTCTATCAAGACGTGCTTTCGAAGTACTGGTATTGAAATCGGTGCCTTTGCCAATGTTGGTGTCGTTGACGGTGTTGAATTTGGTGCGCTCGCTCTTACTTGAATCGATTAGAGTACCGAATTTGATATCATAGGCAATGCTCTTTCCTGACATGGTATTGTCATTGGTGTTGGTGCCGGTGCCTGTCTGGCGCGCGTCAGAGTTGGTGGCCTTGTCTCGATTGTGTCGTATCTTGCTGCCGGACCGAGCCGCAGGCTTTGGATACTGCCATTCTTGCAGGCGGCGAACCAGTAAGCTTGCCGGTTGGTATTGTGTGAGGACCACCGGTGTCACCCGCGCGAGCGCTCGCCTGTACGCCGGAACGTCCTCTTCGAAGTCATAACGCCTCCGTGTCTCAAGTGTGTGTCCGAGCTCGATTAGTAGAAGTTTTGGATATCGATGCGTCTTTTCGATTATCGAGGCTCCTTCGAGTGCGCAATAACCTTTTAAACAGAGGTTTTCAAAGGTTTTTGATTTGATTTGTGATGCCGGGCGATTGAGCAACGAACTACCAATTGCCACTATGTACGCGGGCTTGTCCGAGCACGAATATCGTTCGACCATGACTTCGTTAAGCTTACAAGGTGAAACCACCCAACCCGGCTGAACTTTGAAAGTCACAATAACAATGTGATAGATGACGACCAGAGATGCTCCGACAAAGATAGCAGCCAGTGGAACTCTGAGATCGTTAAAATTGGAAGTAGATGAAGACATAGTTCGGACCTGGATTTATAAACACTAGGAAAAGCATTACTCCCATAACGATTGCTCTGAACAACCAGTGTTCGAACAGCGCTTGACCGAACCCCCGGTGCTCTTTGTTCCAGCAGTACATGTGCAAAAGGATTATCGGAATTGAATAGAAGAGGACGATTCCTCCTCTCAGTATATCAATTGGTTTATGCCCATTGAAAAAGAATGAGGTTACGAACACCGGCATCTTCTCAGTTTCTTTTATCAAAAATGGTATCCAACATAGCGTGACGAATGCATAAGTGATTCCCATTTTAATGAAGGATAATAGGGTGCTCTCCTTCAGTTTCACCTTTGCTGCGATTAGATGCTCAACAATCAAGCCTAATCCATGGCAAGCTCCCCAGATTGCGAAGTTCCAGTTGGCGCCGTGCCAGAGACCGCCTAACAGCATGACCAGCATGAGATTGAATGCTGCTCGGTACCAGGCACATCGACTGCCTCCGAGCGGAAAGAAAAGATAATCTCGAATCCACGAAGACAATGATATGTGCCAGCGCTTCCAGAACTCACCGAGCGAACAGGCAATGTATGGTGCGTTGAAGTTGTTAGGAATCGAATATCCAAGCAGCTTGGCCAGCCCGAGCGCTATGTAGGAGTAACCGGCAAAATCCGCGAAGATATTTGCGGAGTATCCCATCAGTAGTATGATATTGTTGGTGGTGCCCGCTGACAAGGTGTTGGGAAAAATTAGCCACGCGGTGAGGTCTGCAAGGTTGTCTGCAACGAAAACCTTGAGAAAGTAGCCCAATACAAGCCACTCAAAGCACTCCTGCCAATTGATGTCGCGAAAGTACTTGGGGCGAATCTGAGGGAAGAAGTCGGCTGCCCGAAGAATCGGACCGGCAATTAAGTGAGGAAAGAAAGCGATGAAAAGAGCGGTGTTCTTTAGATGCTTGAGCAAACCCGACTTTTCAAAACGTCCTTTGGAGCTGTCCACTACCAGGCTGATACCTTCGAAACAATAGAACGATACGCCGATTGGGAGAACGAAAGAGTAGATAAGGTTCATCAGCTCTACAGGCAAGGGCTTCCGTACCACCGTTGCGTTTACGGTGCTGAGGATCAGGGCGCCGTATTTGAAAGCAAACAGGACGCCGACGTTGAAAAGCACGCCGAGCAGCAGCAACAAGCGCAGCCGTCGTGAGTCTGCACGCCCCTGAAGCGCATGGCTGACGGCGGCGTTTATGACGACTGAAACAGCTAACAGCAAAGTGACTTCGCTGGCACCACGCCAATAGAAATAGAAGCTCGCGATTATGAGTGTCAGAGGCTGCAGTTTGCGAGCAAATGGCAAATAGTAGCATGTGAATATAATGCAGAAAAATTGCAGGAATTCTATCGAATTGAAAAGCACGTCAAGCCAAACTGCAAGTTGAAGCGAGCCTATCTATTTTGGCACAAACTGGACAGGCGGCAATCACCACATTGCAAGAATGGTGGCACGTATTCCATTTAAAATTGGAAGAAATGGACATGGCGATGCCTTTTCAAGATCCTGTTTTGTCCTCTTTGGGCCAGATGACCATTGCTTTGTTCTTGCTCCGCACATCGTCACCCGCATCGGAGTAGTGGTTCGACTTCGACTGGAAGGCCAACCGTGCAGCCTTCAATACCAATTGACAATCTGGATTATTCTGTCCCGTACCAGCTTGGGATGGGCGCTTCTCGAGGACGTCTTGGCCAGCGCGCTGGATAGGTTGAGTAGAAACGCTACAAGCACTATGGTAGCCAACAGACAGATCGGATGGTTCTTCATCGAAAAAAGCCTATAAGAGGGGATATGACAATTATTTTTCATGGTTGCTAAGAGACGATTGTTTTGCGATTAGCCGCTGGTTGCCAGTTTGAAAAAAACTCTGATGGTCTCCAAATTGAAACATTCGAGTGGCGACATCTGATTCTCTATCCATCGGTAAAATAGACTCTCCCGACAACTGCGATCGCAAGGAGGCGAGTATGGAGACTCTGACAGCACAAC
>CAZISK010000227.1:0-9878 GCA_964541355.1 uncultured Candidatus Obscuribacterales bacterium | reverse complement strand
GCTTGTATTGCTGTAATTGCCTCTTCATCCGTCACCATCTGTTTCTCTCGCAGAGTGTGGCTTCGAAGCGCAGTGTTAACTGTCTTTTCATCGACGACGCCAAGAAGAGTCAAAAGCTTGGCAGAGGCGACCGGGTCTTCCAGAATCCGATCAAATGCACGCTGAATGTCCAACTGGCTCACTCGTCCGGCATCTTTGAGCAGATCGATTAAACGAGGTCCCGAATGGTGGACGAATTCAGTCGTGGTTGACGAAGTTCCGGTTGGGTAGTCGTCCTTCTCGAGCTCTTCTCGGATCCGCTTGAGTGTGGAGAGCTTGTCGCCATTGTCGTCATCTTCACTAAGTAGGTCGTCGGCATCCTCCATCTCCGCAACCCTGGCGAGGGATTCCTCCGCTTTCATCCAGTGCAGGAATGTGGACTTGATCTCGTTGATACCTTCTTCGCGTCCTACTTTGCCTTCACGGATATTGCGTTGAATTCGCAAAATACTTGGGAAGAGCGATGGCGAGAGGACACCCTCCAGTACCAGAGCGCTGCCCAACGGCATACCTGAGGAATAGCTGGTGTTGAGCGCGTGATCCAGCTGCTCTTGATTGACGATGTCGGAGTCGAGCAGCAGTTCGGCTAGGCGCTTTGAGGTCTGGTGAGTGTCTTCCTGAATTGTATTGAGATCGAGAACATTGCGCAGAGGGACGTCCCTCTCGTGTGACTTCTTCAGCGCTTCGACGGCGGAGGAACGTGACAACGTCCCTTCCTTGACGAGAGGTTGTGCTTCCAGCGCCGCCTCAAGTACATTATCGGTCACGCAGCGCGACACGAGCAGTACTTGTCCGATAGGCACTCCAAGCCTTCGTGACACTTGTATGGCTTCAGTCAAGTCGCCGGAAGTGATAATTCCCGCATCGACCAGCAATTCACCAAGCTTGACTTTGTTAGCAGATCCAGGCACGTTGAAATTGACCCCGTAGAAAACGTTTTCCTTACTGAAAGCCTACCCAGGCTGATGTTTAGCCAATCAGATTAGCAAATTAAATTGAACCGTATCAGCTAAAAACTGTAGTCAAGCGCCCTCGAACGCAAGTACCGGTTGGACGGCTATAATGTTCGAGGTGGCTTCTATTTCTCAGGCGAATTTCGGCGGATAGGTCATGAAAAAACATCCCATTGTTCTACAACATTTTGGTGTCGCATTACTAGTCAGTTTGGGGTGCTGTTTCGGCGCCTCTGCGCAGGGCCTCAGCGAATACGGCGGGGTCATGGCGATGCCGAAAGGCGTGCCGGGAGGCGGAGGAAATCCGCTTGGAGGTGCCCTCAACAACCTCTATAACAACCCCTACCGTGGCATGCAGCAGCCGCAGACCACCCAGGCGGCACCTGTGACCGCCCAGGCCAAGCCTTCGGTCTCAAGTGCGCAGAAGGGCAGCAGCGCCAAGGGCGCGAGCTCGAAGGGCGCCAAAGGGAGCAAAGCGAAGTCACCAGCCAAGACCACCAGCGCCCCGTTGCAATCGGGCGACATGCCAGGACAGAGAGAGGCGGCCCAGCGTCAGCAAATGTTGAATCTGGTGAAGGCCACAACAGAATCTTACAAGTTAGGCGTTGAGGCCAAGGAAAAAAGCAAGTGGGATGAAGCCGAGACGCAGCTCCGTAAAACGTTGAGTCTCAGAACCACATATTGGGGCGACAAAGATAAGCAGCTTCCCGAAATTCTGATGATGCTTGGCGAGGTCGGCATTGCCAAAGGCGAGGACCAGACCGCCATCGATGACCTGCAAAAGGCGCTTTCGTATTACAGCAAGTTCTACGGTCCAGGCAGCGAACACAGGATAAAACCGTTGTTCTTGCTGAGCGACCTCTATATGAAGCTGGACGCGAAGAATGATGCCTATGACAGTTACAAGCAGGCAGCTCAGCTTGTGGAAAGAGGAAAGCTAGAAGGTTACAACATCCCGGAGTTGAGACTGAAGACAGCTAAGATGGCGCTCGATCTGGAGAAGTATCGAGAAGCGCTCGAATTCTACGAGAAAATTACAAGTCCGTCTGAGAGCAAGAATTTGACCCAGGATCAACTCACCGCAGCTATGTTCGACTATGCCACCGCGCTGAAGGGACTCAATAGGACCAGGGATGCTGATGCGGTTCTTGCCGAGCTCGAGAAGATCAAGGGACCAAGCACGCCGACACCACCAGCGGTGACGGACAAGCAGGACAACAAGGCGGCAGAAAGCCAAACTCCAGCCACCACCAAATAGGCAGCAAAGCAATGTGACAATCGGAGGTCGCCGTGTCGGTGACCTCCGATTGCTGTTTGGCTGACTCGGGACAAGGTTGTGGACATCACCAAATACCCGGTGACGTAATAGGCAATAGTGAGTGCAGCTTCAGGTGGCTTCTTGTAAGGGAGTGCTCGAAGCTGTGGTGGTGCATGTGGTGGCAGACGCCATGGCGTGCAGAGCATGACATGATCTGGCGTTACCGAGAAGAACCAGTTTATCCAGATATCGAGAAAACGTTGAATAGACGAAGACCTTGATTTCATCTTCCGAGAGATCTGCAAACTTGTCGTCCAGATCGACCACTATTACAACTTTTCGCTCCAACCCCTGGAACATCTGTGCCCGCGTCAACACGGCGTGGTTGGCTACATCGGACGGTCGTCTGACGATCCTTGTGGAACCCTTAACGCGTGCCTTCAGTACAGACGAAAATCTGGCCAATCTCGGTGTGATCAGCGCCACATCCGAGGCCAGATAACTTCCTCTTTCGACCAGCTCCGACAAAACATGAGACAAAGTTTGATGTACTTCGAGTTCGGTTTCGCACTGATAGAACTCGACTGGTGCTGATGTCTTTCGTCGAAAACGTATCGGTGTCGAAGCAACGTGACTTGCTGCCAGAATTGTGGAAACCGAAGCCGGACTTCTCAGGTTGGTGGTCAGAGTTGCTTGCTTCTCGACGACTGGCAACTGGATATGATGTGTACCCGCTACGAACCGGTTGTCATAAAAATAATAGAGTTTGCTGCTTGCACGATCGACGAAGCTATCCTCCAGCGCCTGCCACCAGTTGTCTCTGAAATCGTGCGCATCGTCGACGACGATGGCATCGAATCGCAGTCTCGGATCTGCTAGCATCGCTTTTCGCAAAACATCGGGAAAGCGCTCCAGCCATGAGCGATTGTTCCAGCCACCAGGAATGGTGATACCGGCATGCTTCCCGAATCTGAGGCACAAGGCGTGGAAGGAGGCCACAACTATGTTCTTCTGACCGGCTAAAACATCTTCCAGATACTTAGCCAATCCCCGATTGAAACAGGTCAACAAAGTATGGTGCCCGCTTGCCGCCAACTCTCTGGCAAGCCTTATCGCCAGCCAGGTCTTTCCGCTGCCTGTGCAACCATTGACCCGCCCCCGAGTGCATGACCTCAGAACACTATACGCATGCTCTTGCTCCGGCGGTGAAGAGACAATCGATTCGTGCGTCAGAAGGAGTTGTCTGTGTGTGAGCAGCTTTGCCCCATCAACTTCCTGGACGAATAGGTTGGGTGATGGATTTTGTTCGTATATCGGCTTGTTCAATTGTCGCATAGACAGGGTCATCAGCATGTTTTCTATCACCGCCTTTTTGTAGCGCAAGGATACAAGTGCCCGCTCCTTGATCTGTCGGATGCGCTCTCTAGATACACTGTGCTTGGTCGACATCGCCGATAATCTGGCTGGAAGATTTCCGTCCAATCCATAGTATCGTTCGATAATCTGATATCTTCTCTGACCCCCATCGCCGGCACAAACCATCTGACGAATCTCGTCGATGATCTGCTCCGCGATTGGACCTAGCCCGCGAAAGCGCAAGGATTCAAGCACCGAATGTGATACTCCTCCTTCGACCAGCAACAGAGCAAGCGACACCTCTTTCTGGTACACCGCGCTAAGCAATCTTTCGAGCGCTTGTCTCTTTACCTCCGTGGAACACTGCTTTAGCGAAAAAGCCGTCCCAAGAGGCAAGTTGGTCTGTGCCGCGGAACCGCTTGAAGTACTGACTCCGGTTTGGAAGTTGTCCATAGTTGCAACCCTCTCAATGCCCATCCTGAGAGATCGTAAGCCCGTCCTCGACCGAAGTAACTGTTGTATTCACCAGTCGTCGCGTCAAGCAGGGGCGAACATTCCTGCCCTGGATCTATAGACTATGTCCATATATTGACGTGATGGAAAATTCTCGTACCTCTAGAAAAAAGAACAGGTTTTCCACAGAAGGCCTTCACAGCGTGTAGAAGTTTTTTCTTGACGCACATCATATTTAGTGGCATTCTTTTTTTGTTGGTATCGCTGTTCAATTGTTGCGAAAAGAGGAATGACGGTATGACGTCGATACTGCTGATCACGTCTCTCTATCTAGTGTTCCTTGCTCTGTGTGCCGCCTACAGCATCATCAAAGAGTTGCTCAAATTGCTTGGTTGAGTTTGATCACTGATTGTTCAGTCAGAAGGATCCGTCAACGGATCTATCGTTCCGGACGAGAGTGAAACATTCAGCCCACCATACGTTGTTCGATAAAAGTCTGACGCGTCAATGATTGGATTGGCTGCCACAGCCTCTCGGGCTTGCTTGTATAACCTTTCGGCCTCATTCGGATCAGCCACTAGAGCAAGTTCATCGGCGAGACCGAACATATTCCTGAGAATCCACTTCTTGTTGATCAATGACGCCTGTAACCCGATACTCGGGTCTACTACAAGCACTCTACCATCAACGGTTCTCAGAACGCAGAAGTTATTCATCGCGGCACTAAATATTCCGATAAGCCAGGATCTCTTTCGCCTTCGCTCGATCTCCCGTGCAGCTAATCATCCTTGGAGCGTCGAGAATGTCAATCGTGAATCGACGCTTTTCATACAAATCGATTATACGTTCTGTAGCCTGATTGGAGACGACGACCGGTCCTCGATGTCTGGCCAGCCAGTCCGCCAGGCGCACCTGATCTTTCCAATCAAACCCTTGCTGGGCATACTGTCTGAACTCGACATCATAAGGAGGATCTGCATACAAGAAATCTTTTGCCGTGACATCCAACAGCTCAAAGTCACCGCTCACGAAATACCAGTCTTTAAAGACAACGGCGTACTCGGAAAAATCGTATCTATAGCTTATGCTCTTATACTTTCCAAACGGAACATTGAATAAACCACGCTTGTTGAATCGGCACAAGCCGTTGTAGCCCGTTCTATTCAAATAATAGAAAAGCTCTGCCGCTTCTCTCGAGTCATCTCGATTGGTAAGAATCAAATCATTGAATGTCTGACGATGACGGTAATAAAACTGCTCGTCGTTAACCATGTCGATTGAAATTTTCAATCCGCGCTTCAGTCGATTATAGAAATTGATCGGATGAAGGTTGACGTCATTGAGAATGGCTTTGTCCGGTTGGACGCCCAGCGTTACGGCAAGAGCTCCACAGAATGGCTCAATCAGCCGCTTGTTGCGGTGTTGGTCGTATAGAGTAGCGATGTGCGACACCAGCCATCTCTTACCTCCCGCCCACTTCAGTGGCGGTCTGATACCACGTGAGTGCGGAAGGGTGATGCTTGAAAGTTGAGCGGCTTGTGGTGGTACCAAATGTAGTTCCTTTGCTGATGAAACTAGAGCAACACTTTTGGATGATCTTGTATGTCGTATGGATACGCAAGTACTCTGAATCGCATGTCAAAAGGTGCGCGTTCCTATATTCTAACAGCGCTTGATTGATATTGAACCAGTCTTCTTTTCTGATCCGAATTATCGGTCCTACCGTTCCGACCAGCTTCCGGCGATGTTTTCGAGCAATGTTTGCTGGCAGTCGACCGGCGGTGCGTCGGGATGCGGCGCCAATCGAACGTAGCTTCCGTCTGGTTGCATAAATCGGACTCGAACTGTATCGGACAGATATAGTTCGAGCAATTGGTCGCGGATGTACCGATTCAGACCGGGATCTTCAATCGGGAACAGGACCTCGACCCTTCTGTCGAGATTCCTGGGCATTGTGTCGGCACTGCCGATGAAAATCTCTTCGTTGCCACCATTGCGCACATAGAATATGCGACTATGCTCCAGAAATCTTCCGACTATGCTTATGACGCGAATGTTTTCGCTGATCCCTTGAATGCCTGGTCTGAGACAGCAGATCCCACGAACTATGAGATCCACCTCGACTCCAGCTTGCGAAGCCTCGTATAGAAGCTGAATAATTCTTTCGTCGACCAGTGCATTGGCCTTCAGAATTATGTGTCCGTAACGTCCATTATTTTGATGCTCGATTTCTCTGCGAATCAGGCTTTCAAGGCGCTCCCTCAAGTTAATAGGCGCTACCAAAAGTTTTCTGTAGTCCGTCTTGGCTGAATAACCGGTGAGATAGTTGAACAGGTCGCTGACATCCGAGCCGATGCTCTCATCCGAAGTCAACAAGCCGAGGTCTGTGTAGAGATGCGCGGTGAAGGGATTGTAGTTGCCGGTGCTCAGATGAATGTAGCGCTTGATCGAATCACCCGATTTTCGAACGATCAGGAGTGTCTTCGCGTGAATCTTCAAACCGATAAGACCGTACACGACATGAACGCCCTCACGTTCCAGCGCTCTTGCCCATTCTATGTTGCTTTCTTCGTCAAAACGCGCTTTCAGCTCTACGACGACAGCCACCTGCTTGCCTTTTTCCATGGCTCGAAGCAACGCTTCGACAACCGGCGAATTGCGACCGACGCGGTAAAGCGTCATTTTAATGGCGAGAACCGATGGATCGTCTGCTGCCCGATTGAGCAAGTTGACTATTGGTTGAAACGAGTCATAAGGGTGATTGAGCAGTATGTCCCGACGCGCAATCGCTGTGAACTCGTCCTCATCGCGCGAGTCTGGATTCAGAATCTTTGCCACATGCGGGATGAATTGCGGATATTTCAGGTCGGGTCGATCGAGTGAGCCGATATTCTTCAAACTGGACAGAGGGAAGTGTCCCTCAACCAGATAAACATCGCACGGTTCTATCTGTAAATTCGTCATCAGGATCTCTAGCACATGTGCAGGCATGGCTCGATCTACCTGGAGCCGGACCACGTCGCCGAACTTACGCTGGCGCACTCCTTCTTCCGTAGTCTCTAAAAGGTCGCTCGCTTCCCATTCTTGAATCTCCACCTCGGCGTCACGGGTAATATGGAATGGGTGGGCTTCGATAATGGTCATTCCGGGAAACAGCGCATCCAGGTTGGCCTGGATGACATCATCAATCCAGATATATTGCTTTCCTGTCTTGGTTTGAGCGCCTGGGCGGGCGATCGGAATCAGTTGCGGTAAGCTCGCCGGTATTTTTAATCTAGCGAAGCGAACGTCTTTGCTGGTCTTGCGGACGGAAACAGCAAAGTTGAGGCTGAGATTGGAGATGTGGGGGAACGGGTGACCAGGATCGAACGCCATAGGCGTCAGTACAGGGAAGATTTTCTGCAGAAAATAGTGCCGCATGTCTTCCCGCTGCTCGGGGCTCAGTTCGTTGTAGTCCAGGATGAATACCCCTGAATCATCGAGCGCCGGCATCAGCGATTCTCTCAAGCATTTCTGACTTTCTTCTATGAAGCGATTGACTTCCGTGGCTATAGATTCAAGCTGCTCGTTAGGAGTGAGCCCATCCGGTCCGGTAGTGAGACTCCCGGCTTCGACCTGGCGCTTCAGTCCTGCTACGCGCACCATGAAAAACTCGTCCATGTTGGAGCCGCATATGGAGAGAAACTTGAAGCGCTCTAACAGTGGATTGCGCGGATCCTGCGCCTCCTCTAGAACGCGCCATTGGAACGCCAGAAGGCTTAATTCGCGATTGATATACAGTCTTGGATCGGAAAGGGACGTGACATTGGACAACGTGACAGGCTCAATTGCACCGGCAATTGAGCTTAAACCGTTCAACCGACGATCTCGGTTGTCCTGAGTCTCTGGTTCAAAACTGCTTTCAGTTACTTTCGATTCGTGTCCTACCATGTCTGTGTGGTCTTGTTCCTGCTCGGTGACGGAACCAGCCGGACTCGCGTCCAGGAAGGGCTCCACATTATGTTCATTTCCCATTCTTTCCATATTTCAGTACGCAAAATTCGACAAATAATATTACTTATTTTGGATTCCGGGATTCCCACACCCTTGCGGGTTATCGGTCGCAATTGTCCAATTCGACATATGCTCAGGCCGGGCGACAGTTCTGGGCGTCAAAAGACGATTATTGCTGTGGCGAGGGTGTTACAACGGGCTGCGTCTTGTTGTTCATGATGGACTGTACTCCTTGTCGAAGTAGTCCACCCCACATGGAACCCTGCTTTTGCTGTCCGGTATCGCTAGTGGTGTCAGCCGGATTGCCAAACGAGGGCAGCACCGCCGGTGGTGTGCCGTATCCATTGTTGGCGGGTGTCACCGACCATTGCAACGCTCGGGGATCTTGTGCCAATAGGCGTCCACCGGGATCGATCTCAACGTAAACAGCTTGACCCGTTCTCAGATTGGTGAGCATGTACTGACCCTGGGGCAAGCTGGTCGAGCCGGTCGGAATCAGTCCAGCCGTCTGACTGATTGCCGGGAGGGCCGCCGAAAATCCGGCAAGAGCTAGAAGCAATAGGCTAAGAGAGAGTCCTCGGTTTTTCATAGTTAAACTCCTGGATCTTGGCAATCCGGTCGAATTGGTCGGCATTCTCTCTTGCTAACTCCCGAAGGAAGTAGGCGTCCGACCAGGTAAGAACACTATTTTATGGTAGATCTCAGCGAATATACGGAAAGAATTAGAACTAGTTAATCGATAATTCTCTGGCAGGCGGATTTATCGCCAGCCATTTGCACGAAAGAGCAACATCCTCTCTCATCGCCTGCGCCATGTGCGATGGTACTAAAGGTGGAGTCGTCCTGATTCGACCGTTTCGGAGTTAGGTATCCTTCGCGTCTATTTGAGCGAACGTCCCAGTGCGAATATGAATGTCTGTTTGAGGGAAAGGAATGGCGATATTTTCTTCTTTGAACTTTTCGAAGATTTGAAAGTAGAGCTGACTCTTCAGGACGAACGGGCGGCGTGTGTATTCGCACGTCCATACCCAGAGCTCGAACTTGAGCGAGCTTTCGGCGAAGCCCAGAAAGATGAGCTCCGGCTCCGGCTGCTTCAGAACGCCGGGATGATTGATAGCTAACTCTTCCACCAGCAATTTTATTTGATTAGGATCAGAATCGATCGCGAGCGACAAGGGCAAGCTCAGTCGGACGTTCGGCGAGCTGAGGCTCCAGTTGATCACTTTTCCGGTTATAAATTGCGTGTTAGGCACGATAATCTCGATGTTATCGTCGGTCAAAATAGTGGTGGCACGAAAAGTAATCTTAGTGATGTCACCGGTTACGTTGTCGACCTGGACACGATCTCCAACTTTCACCGGTCTCTCGAGAAACAGCGTCAAACCGCTCATTGTATTGGATGTGAGGTTCTGCAGACCTACGGTGAGTCCAAGACCGATGGCTCCAGCAAGGATTGTAAGCGAGCTCAGATCGACTCCGGCGCTCTGCAAAATGACGAGAAATCCGACTCCTACAAAGACGTAGCGCACAATCGTACTGATACCATGGATGATGCCTACATCAACCTTGGTTCTGTCTTGAGCCTGGCGCAGGATAAAGCGCTGTGTTCGTCCCGTTAAGATCATGAGCGCTCCCATGAGCACTGTCATGTAAATGAGCGACCACCATGTCAACGCGCTGCTGCCTAGCTTCACTACAGGTTGAGAGAGGATATTGCCTAAGTTAGATATGAGTTCCAATCCGCACCGTCCTCATACAATGGTCACAAGGTTGCCATCTCTATGTTGTCGAAATTGCGCTTGTAATACTGCATATAATCAACTTTT
>CAZISK010000226.1:0-9890 GCA_964541355.1 uncultured Candidatus Obscuribacterales bacterium | reverse complement strand
TTCTGCTTATCAACATGTTTTGAATGAATAGCAGTCTGCTATTACTACCGCCGCTGCACATCTCCGATTTGTTCAGATGTCGACGGTTTTTGACCAGGAATCCCAGGAGTTAAACCAAGGATGCGGTTTCGGGGACGATTTACAGAACTGACGGCGCTTTCGTTGTTGTTGCTGCCGCTCGTCTCCAGCCAGGCTGTCTGCGCTCGAGCCGATGAGCCGCGCTCGAATGCGCTTCAACACAACGCAGGTGCTTTGCCCAATTTCGCCCGTGGAGCCGCACGCCGGTTGGACTTTTCTCGTCAGGACAGGTTGAGCAACGGCAATGCTCGCGCTCAATTCCGCTCCTCACTGGGGTTGTTAAAAAATGATGCTGATCGTCACAACAGTGCCGAACGCTTTGCGGGCAGGTCAGGTGAAATAGCGGGAGTATTTGAGTACTCCAACGCAACTGCAAGCAACAGATCCACGACCGGCAAGCAAAGTAGAGAGAGTCAGGTTCTCATGCAAAGAGCCGATTCTTCCGATCGATCTGCTCGCATAGCGCCTCGAGAGCAACAATTCAACAGGCAATTGAGTGGACACTTTCGCGCCTCGGCGAATCGCCATTCCGCAGCCAAAGTAGACCCTGGTTCCGGTCTGTCAGGTCTCATCACCGATCCCACATGTGGTTGTACAGGCGGTGCCGACCATCCGCCCGACATTACGCCGGAAAGCCGGCGCTTGGCTCGTCAACTCGACCTCGATCTGCGCTCGGGTGAGAAGAGTATCTCTCTTTCGTCCAAGCTGTTCAAAAACCAGTCCTCAGTCACTTTGCAGCTCGGTAATTCAACGAAAACCTATGAGGTGGGTGCGTATGTTACGGCTGCAGAGTATGTAGCAATTGTGCAGGCGCTCAAGTCCGATGGGCAAAGCCTATTGCTCGATGAGAGTGGAGCGGCGCACGGAGGGCAGCTCTCCCTTGATTTCTTGAAGCAGGGCAACATCTTCAGGAATTTGACGGAACTTGTAATACCGGAGCACGTGCAAGCCTTCGACGACATTGCCAGAGGTGCCTTGCGCATATCGGGTGACCTCGTCAACTACGGACAGATCCTTGGAATTGTCGATCAATCCGGGAGAGACGGCATTGTAATGGCTGACGGCATCATCAACCATTCCGGTGCGATAATCGCGATGGCTCCGCCTGATTGTTCTCCCGGCAATGTCGAAGGGTTGGCTCAACTGCCGGTGATGGAAGGTACACAGCTTTCCGTAACCGCTTCGCGGAAACTGTTTAATGCCGGTACCATATTTAGTGTCGGCAACCTTCTAGTTAATGCCACTGAATTGAAAAATCGTGGTTCATTGATATCGTCAGGGGCTCTGACCATCAACGCCGGCAATGTCACCAATTCGGGATTGATTCAATCGCTAGGCGCAGCGCTCCAGTTGGTTTCAAATAGTTTATCCGGTGAGTTGAATGTCGAAAATTCCGGCGGCAAGATTTCGTCTTGCCAGGAGATGCTGGTTGCGGCCTCCGGGCCTGTCAATGTAGTGGGCGGCTTGCTGGATGCACCTAAGGTGACATTCCACACTCCCTACTCCGTTGCTTCGGTAGCAGCGGATGCGATTACAGGTCTGGTCGATGTCGTGGCATTCTCGTCGGCCGTCCACGTAAATAGCGGCGATCTGTCGGTCAACAACATCAAAGTCGTCGACGATCCGATCTTTACCAACAGCACCGGCAATATCATCTTACCGAAATCAATTGTCTCATCAAGCGGACCGGTCACGGCTGTTGCCGCCGGCGATATCGTCGGTCACGCTGACGGCACGGTCATAGATACTTCGTCGGAAGATGAAAACGGCGGAGATGTCATCCTGCTTGCCGGGGTCAACAATGTCACCACCAACGGTACCACTACCGTATCCGGTCCGAGCGCGCTGGGTGGGTCAGTTTCTGGAATCACAAGTATCGATGCCAGTTCGGACGACGCTAACGGCGGCGACGTCATTATCGGGGCTTTCAATGGGTCAGTAAGCGTCTTTGGTCCGATCATTGCCGACGGCAAAAGCGGCGGTGTTGTGAAGATCTTCAGTCCCGGCAGTATCAGTCTCGGCGATGTGACCAGCAAGGGCAATCACAATAACGATAGTCTTGTCTCCATCCGCACCGTCAACCCTTTGCTGGGCTCCGGGTTGACATTCAATTCAACCGGTACGCTTCTATCCGGAACGGTAAATGCATCCAGTCAAGTCGGCTCCGGTTCCATTACCACAGGGGATCTCGAGAGCGGCGTTCGTAACTACAGCGGCGCCAGTGCCGCTGACATCGACTTGTTAGCCGGTGGCTCCATAACTACTGATTCCATTCGCGCTATGGGCGGCGGTGGCGGCCCTAAAGGATTTCGGCTCCAGGGGTGGGATTACAGCAGCAATGGCGGGAATGGTGGGGCGGTCACCGTTGTCGCTCAGGGCGGCGATGTCAAAATCAACGGTGACGTGAACACTTCAGGTGGTGGCGGCGGTGGCTCCAACTGGACGATCGGCGGCAAAGGTGGCGACGGCGGAGCGGTCTTGATTACGGCACTATCCGACGTCGTTATCGATGGACCGGTATTGTCTCCTGGTGGCGGCGGAGGCGGCGGCGTCGGCATCTCGTCTACTGATACCGCTGGTGGTGGTGGCAGCCTCGGCAACGGCGGTGGTCCTAATTCCGGCGGGATATTCTTTGCTCCTCCGCCGTATGACGGCCCGGCATATCTCGACAACGGTCTCAATCCTCATAACCCCAATCATCCGCGCTTCCCATATGCCGGGATGGGAGGTACGAACACGGCCTATGACATCGGTTGTTGCGGAAGCGGCTATGGCGGAGATGTCGGCGACTATGGCGAGAATGGTGATCAGGGCACTTTCGCTCCCCGCGGCTGGTGGAATGATACCAGTCCCAAGATAGGTGGAGCTCCGGGATTGGCAGGCGACATCACCCTGAAGGGGCGCGACATCGCCATCACGAAAACCATAGCAAGCTATTACACGAAAACAGATATCGAAAAGTCGCCGTATGCGGCGTATAGTGTTTTCACTCATTCACAGCGTGGCGGTGGGGAGATCACAATTACTACCGCCAGCGGCAATGTGACGAGCACTGAATACAGTAGCAACTCCGATCTGGAGTCGAGTACGCCGACAATCGCTGCTCAGCTGCGACCTGGTCAGTTGACGCTTGGCGGAAGTATGAGAGGCGAGCAGGTTTCCATCAATAATACTGCACTCAATGACACGACCGGTCCGGGAATCATAACGAGCTCGGGGACAGGCAGCCTGACGCTTTCGGAAAACGGAAGCAACAAGGTAATTACAAATGGAACAATGGTCACGCCTGCGGAATGGGTCGCTTTGGTCAACAAAGCGGTAACTGGTTCTCAGGGACTGCAATTGACCGGAAGCGGCGTTGCAAATGGTGGCAGTTTTGGCATTTCTTCCGACAACTTACCTTTGAACGGTTTTTTCAGTCTGGTCGTTCCCAACAATGTGAGCGCTTCGGTCAAGCAAGCTACGCTGAATGCCGCTCTAACCAATATAAAGGGCGAACTCAGATTTGAAACGGACGCCACATTGAACACCAGCAATCTGAGCGTTTCCGGAGTGATTACCGCGCCGTCATCGTCGTTGAGCATAAGAACGCCGCAGATTACTTTGAATTCGGGCTCGCGAATAAGCGGCGAAACCGTTGGTATCAACAGCAGCTCCGCGCTTACATTCAACCTCACATCCGGTGCTAATCCGGCTGTGATCGAAAGCACCATTGGTCAGACCGTGATAGAGAGCGCCGGCCAGGCAATCACTATCAACAGCAGTGGTGGTGGGACTGCAACTCTCAATCTGAGCGGTCAATCGGCACGCTTCGCTGCTTCTACATTCACAAATTCCGCCAACGTAACGCTGTCGGCGACCAGCGACCTGGATTTCTTGCTGTCAGGTGGACAGTTCCAGAATCAGGGCTCGATCAAGGTTGCTGACTCGGTCGGAAATGGTGGCGACTTCGATTTGCAATCGACGGCGACCAATTTCAGCGCCAGCCTGGGCAATGTTAATGTCGGTCCGACCGCACCAGGCGGTGGACATGGAGGTACCCTTTCCGTCAGCGTCATTAACGGCGTGCTTAACCTGATTGCACCGATCCTCGACGTGAGCGCCTCCGGCACTGGCGCCTTCGATGGTGGCGACCTGTCCTTAGTCGCGCGCGCTCTCACTATAGGAGGAGGTTCTCTGGGCATCGTCGCCAATGGCTCGGGGACCGGCTCCGGAGGTGCAGTTAATATTCAACTGACTGGATCAGGATCCGACTTGACGGTGGGCAACGGGTCAGGTCAACTGGGCGTCACCGCAAATGGTGGCAACAGCGGCGGTGCCGGTGGAGCGCTCAGTGTATCGGCCGGACGTAACGTCACGATTGACAGTGGACATCTCGACCTCGGGCCACGCGGCAATGGCGCCGGAGCGCAGATAGACGTGATGGCGGGCACGGCAGGCTCAGGCAACGTACTTATTACCGGCCCACTCAACGTCAATGGAATTGGCAACGGTAATGGCGGAACTCTGCATGTAAGAAGCAACAGCAACAGTGCATTCATTATAGGGACGCCGACCGGCAACGGTGTTGCCGGAGCGCTCTCTGCCAACGCCGGCAGCTCAGGATCCGGCGGCTTCTTATCAATCGAGAATGCCGGCAACGGTGGTATTCAGATCGACAGTTCTACTCTGGTCTCTGCGCAGGCTGGTAGTGGTGATGGTGGGCGTCTTAGCTTGAGCTCGCTGCTCGGGAAAGTCAGTCTGGCCGCTGGACTTTACGCCTTTAGCGGTTCTGGAGCCCAGGGCGACGGAGGCGCGATCAGCGTTGCTGCAAAGCAGCTCGCTCTGGGAGGTGGCGGTGTGCAGCTCAACGCTAATGCCAGCGGTCAAGGCGATGGTGGCGCAATCAGCGTTGATGTTCGAGACACGCAGAAGCTCACTCTGGACGGTTCTACCTTGAAATTGACCGCCTCGGGCGGTTCTTCCGGCTCGAATAGTGGGAAAGGCGGTACGATTCAGGTAGCCAACGGCGGAGATTTGACTGTCGAAACTGGCTCCGTGCTCGCTGCTCCTCTCGGTAATACGGGCGCTGGTGCGTCCTACGCTTTAACCGCTGGAACTTTGGGAAGCGGATCTCTATTGATCAAGGACTCTCTCAACGCCGCCGCTAAAGGTAATACCGTAGGCGGTGACATCACCTTGAAGTATGCCAGTGTATCGGATTTCGTCATTGGTGGATCCGGATTCAATAACGGCGTGGTCGGATCAGTTCTTGCCAACGGCTCTACCGTCGGCGGCGATATAACGATCGAAAACACATCCAGCTCGGTTCAAAATGTCAGTGTCAATTCTAATTTATCCGCTACGGGCAGTGCTCCCGGTACAATCACTTTCCGATCGCTCGCCGACATTCAAGTTGTTGTATCGGGCTCTTTGTCTGGAACTGTCAGCGCCTTCGGTGGCGGTATCGATCTACTTATCCAGTCCGGTGCTCTCAATGTCGGAACTCTTCAGGCCGGCCTCGATGGTGTTGCAGCAAGCGCTGCCGGCGCCGTTACCATCAGTGGTCCGGTAACAACTTCTGGAGATGTGAATTTTAATGCCCAGGGCAATATTTTGATTGACGGCTCTGTGAGCGGTTCGGTTGTATCTTTTACAAGTCAATCGCAATCCGGATCCGGTGTTACCATCGCCGATCAGATCTACGGTACTGCAGTGGCGATTGAAACCGAGGGAAGCGCTCCAATTACATTTGTCAACGGTGATGTGACCGCCACGCACGTTGATCTTAAGACCGGCTCGGGCTCCATATCTTCTTCGACCAGCGGCGCCAGCATAACTGCCGGCGACCTGAGAATTGAAAGTTCAGGAGGAAGCATCGGAACCTCTGGTCAACCGTTCCGCACCAACGTGGCTAGCCTGGCAGTCAGTACAGGTGGAGCTGGCGAGGTTGTCATGGAAAACCTGGCGACTAATACGTTGGACCTTCTCGATTCGTCCAGTGGAGGGAAGTTCAACCTCCAGGCTCATGGCTCGGTCACAATCAATGATCTTCAAACCAGCGCTGGAGACATCCTGGTGCAAACGAGCTCTGGAAAACTCTACGTCAGGCCGAACGCCAACATTCTTGCAGTCGATGGAGACGTCAATCTGCGCAATGATAATTTTGAGACGGGAGAAATCGCTCTGGGTGCTAACTCAACAATCAAAGGCTCCTCGTTGACCCCCGGACTTGGCGACGTCTACATAGGTTTCGGACCTCAGCCTCAGGAACTCGCCAAGCCTAAAAAACGCTGGAAGAATGTCGTTATGCTGCCGACGAACGGTGGTAGCGTGCACCTCAGCAAAGGCGGTTTGAGAGCGGCTGAGCCGACGAATACTTTGATCGCCGACGGGCGAAAGATCGTTTTTCAAAATCTTTCGAGTAAGAAGAAGCGCGCCATAGAGTTGGAAGGCAACGTCACTGTCATTGCCGACCCGCCTGTTGCGCAGGCAGGTGCTGTTAGCCTTCTAACAGGTATGGCATTCAAAGGGTCCGAGACTAATGCCGGTCTGAGCCGCTATTCTAGCGCTACAGGTGGTATCACAACCCCGACCATCGTCCAGGCGTTGCCCAAAATCTCGGTCCTGAGTCTTAACAACAAAGATTTTGCCAAGGGCTCAAGTGTTCAGACGATATTCGACAGAACTCTCAATCAAGCAATTGTCGCCAACGGGTTTTCCTCAAAAGGCGATTCGATGCCTAGTCTTAGTGACGGAGCTTTTTCTCTCCCGGTTATGGAAACTCCATCTGTCGCAACTAACAATTCTCTCAATCAAGCGTTAGTTTCCAACATAATTGCCGATAACTGCGCTTCTGTTTTGTTTTCTCTCGACGACAACTCGACTTCCAACCCTGTTTTGCAAGCGACCGTTGAGCCCAGCCTGGATCGCCGTTCAGCTGGCACTCTTAAATGGAATGGCAGCGTCCAGGAAAACATCGACGTCTCTCAAGCGGCGTCGGAAATCGAGTTCTGGTCGCACGATTTGCAGATTGGGGAAAAAACAGATGCGGTAAGAATAGTCGACTCTGAATCGAGCCGGATATACCTGGATGCCGGAGCGGTTTTGTTTGCCCCGGCGAAAGATACCTCTGTCACACTGCCGAAAATGACTCTTAGAATCGCTGCCCACTCCCTGGCTCTGGTGCTCGTATCCGATTCCGGCGTCAGCGTATACGATCTGGACGATCGAAAGAAAGGCGCAATAGTGTTAAGCATAGACGAAGATAGTATCTCGTTGTCGCCCGGTCATCATGTGACGGTGGTGGATACAGCAGGCATATTTGACCAGGTCAACCCACTAGAAGCCATTCCACATCGAGCTCTAAAAGTGCGGAAGCACGATGGATGGCATATCCATACTTCGGAATTTTCTCTTCCGGCTGCGATCGAGAATATTCAATTGCTCCAACAGCTCTTGCGCTCCCCTGCGGATAAAGCGGTTCGCCGCCGTGCAAATCTTGTAAAGACTGCGGCTGTGATCATGCAGTTGAGGGGATCTGATTCGTTCCAATTCTATGGACAGGCTCCGATGACGGCCTATTCGCGGTAGTAAGCCAGAAGAGAGAGGTTAGTACCTCTCTCTTCCGGCGCCGGAAATCCGTAATATTGTTTGTCCAGGTTGGGCGAATTATTGGCTAGAACTGACCCGAGTATGCTACTGGGGCTGGTGCCATGAATTGCATTGGAGCATCGAGTTGCAATTGGACCGGTGTTCCGCTGGCTATGACTACATTCTGTCCCTTTCTCAGAATCAAGCTCTGGGCGACGCCGACGCCTGCACCGATTGCGGTACCAGACCAGGCACCTTTTCCGACGCCTCTGCGACCGCCTGCGATTGCACCGACTGCGGTTCCTAGAGCGGCACCCGTACCTGCGCCAATGAGACCTCTAACGCCAGCCTGCAGGGCTTTACCTTTCCAGGTCTCTCCATGGAAGCTGTCGGATCTGTCAGATCCGCTGTCTTTGTATTTGTCGATTCCGCCGACCAGGTGGGCGGTCAATGGAATCTCTTGGCCTTCGAAGGTCCTCAGGCGGTTGAACTTGATCTCGAGCGCGCCCGATCTGCCCAGCATTTTACCTGCTGTCGAGTCAGAGACCTGCCCGATCAGAGTTGATCCTTGGGGAATCTGCATGTCGCCGAGGATAATCGGCTGGCTGATCTGGGCCTGAATCATGTCGCCCGCCTTCGCCACATCACTTGAGATGGAGGTGGAGAGCGTTGCCGGTATCACAAGCCCCGCTGGGGCATACACTACCCGACCCTGAATCACGGGCGACATTGAGCTCTGAGGGCTGGGTTGTGATACTGGAGCCGGTGTGTTGACGGCTGTCTCTCGCACAGGCGCTGAAGGAATAGTCGAGGGGGCTGAAGCTTGATAAGAACCGGAGATTTGGGCAACATATGCCTCTACGCTGGTCTGGTCTCTGAGCGATTCTCTGAGCGCATCGGCCCAGCGCTTCGCCAGCAATGCAGGAGTGGTATGCGCCAATTTAGCGCTGGCACCATCTACGGTGGCGACTTGATATCCTCCCAGCGTTAGGACCGGGCTTCCCTTTACATAAGAGACCGCTACTGCGGAAGGTGACAGATCTTTGGTTGCGACGAGCGCGTTGTCCAGGTTGGTCTGAATCTGCTCAGCTCTCTTTTCGCTCGTCCAGCTGCCGACAGAGGCTATGTCGTTGAGCACTACCTGTCCAGCTATTAACACGTCACTGTCAGCAGCAAGCACCGGCAGTAATGGCAATGCAAAAGTTTGTCCAAGGATGAGCGTTGTCGCGATTAAACTCCGTTTGAGGTGTGACTTGTGAGCTTTCATGTCTTTGTTCCTTATAATGCTAATTGGCTGGCACGCTGGTGTTCAAGGAGGCGGGCCATACCCCCGCATCCATGCTTAACTTCCTCGTCCCCTCTCTGGGGGCAAACTCCAATGGGCTAATAGACAACGTGGAACAGTGAATGTTCCCGAGCTTGTTGCAGATTTTTTTCAGAATCTGAATATCCAGTCAAAACGCGACGCTATTGAAGCCCTTCTACGACTGATACACAACCATCGTATTCGGCCACAGGCCCATTCTGATAAATGGAACAGCCAGGTCGTCCGGTATGGAGGCGTTGATAACAAGGGCTTGACCGCTTGGAGCAATCAGCTCGATCTGATAACAGTGAAGAGCCATTCGATTCAAATTAAAGTTATCGCGGAAGAACCGGTTCACATCGCCCTTGCCGTAACGCACGTCTCCGACGACCGGGTGGCTGAGATGCTTGAGGTGGCGTCGAATCTGGTGCAGACGTCCCGTGAGAGGGACGGCATCCACAAGTGTCCATCGATCCCAGTGAGCAATTGGATGGAACTCGGTAACAGCGTCAACACGTGGGCCGTCCTTTTTGTTTGGGATGGGATGATCGAGTTGGCACCCTGTTCTCATTGGACCTCTGACCAGAGTCAGATATCGTTTTCTCATACAATCCATCTGAGTCTGAAAGTAGCGAGCTACGTCACTGCTCAGTGCGAAGATAAGAACACCACTGGTGCCTCGATCCAGGCGATGAACGGCGAACACAGGAGCCTTGACGAGCGAATCTCTGACGATATCAGCCACAGTTACAGGATCATTGTCCCAGCCGCGATGGACAATCATCCCGGCAGGTTTGTTCACTGCGATGAAGTCATCATCCTTATATATGATTGTGAGATCAGGCGCATCCTCGAGCATCGGACCTTCAATAAACGCGTGTCGGAACGCCGGTTATCTTCTCAGCTCTAACTTCGATGGCAACCGGTTGTCTTC
>CAZISK010000225.1:0-9896 GCA_964541355.1 uncultured Candidatus Obscuribacterales bacterium | reverse complement strand
CTTTTCCGATTGGTCAGCCATTTGACCTCTTACTCCAGATTGAGGACAACTTTACCAAAACTGTCGTTATTTTCCATATATTGATGCGCAGCCACCACGTCGTCCACGGAGAAGATCTTATCTATAATCGGTCTAACAACGCCCTCCGCCAACAGCGGCGAGATGTTGTCGGCGAGCAGCTTTCCTGCCGCGATCTTCTCCTCCAGCGGTCGGGCTCGCATTGTTGTACCCATAATTCGAGCTCTTTTCGTCAAGATCATGCCAAGATTGACATTGACTTTAGCGCCGGCCAGAAGCCCGATCAGAACAATCCTGCCTTTGCTGTTGAGACATCTAAGATCCTCATCGAGGTAAGCTCCACCGACGAGTTCCAGAACGGTGTCGATTCCAGAGGGTACCATCGTGAGCACTTCATCGGAAAACAGACCTTCCTTCACGACGATGCCGCGATGCAATCCGAGTGCGACCGCTGGCTCGATCTTCTCCTCGGTTCGAGATGTTCCGATCGAGCGACCGCCAAGCGCCTTGCAAAGCTGTATTGCGGCGGTACCCACGCCGCTTCCGGCAGCATGAATCAGAACCCACTCACCCGATTTCATCCCGGCTTGTTCGACCATGGCATCATATGCGGTGACGAACGCTTCAGGACATGCAGCAGCCTGTTCGAAGGACAGATTATCCGGAATGATCGCCAGGGTTCGATGATGGGCGACGACGAATTGCGCGTAAGAACCGCCCGGCACAAGACCGTATACCCGATCGCCGGGTTTGATCCCCACCACATCCCTGCCAATATCAGCAGTCACGAGGCCCGCGAACTCGAGTCCAAGAATTTGATCCGAAACGCCTGGAGGAGCTGGATAATGCCCTTTGCGCTGCAACACGTCGGCACGATTCAGAGCTGTCGCCATCACTCGGATTGTCACTTCACCATGTTCTGCGCGAGGGGGTTCGGGCACCTCCTCGACCTGCAAGACATCCGGTCCTCCATATCGAGAGACAATCACTGCCTTCATGAAAATTCTCCTTAGTAGTTGCTAAGAGACAGTAGTTTACAGACTCTAGGAAAAATATTTTGGCGATGTTAGCTTAACGGCAGGCCTCTGGACATAAACCAATTTGTTCGTACCTCCGCTTGCTCAACAGATTGGGATCGATTCAGGGCAACCATGTCCAGGGGCTCATTTTCATTATGGAGTAATATTTCCGTGAAAGTCCCGTCCGTAGTCTCATATGATGCTCTGTTGGACAGTATTCATGCCAAGCTCGCCGCTTGCAATATCGGAAACGATACAGAATATCTTGCCGATCTAATCATCACGCTGGAATCTCGCGCCCAACACACCCACGCTCTGGCAGCCAGTCAGAGAGGTTTGACCCAGGAAGTTTGCAGCGCCGAAACCTAATCAGTCTTCGATAATGAAAGACTCCCAGTATTCGGTTCGCTCTTTCCAACTGCAACCATCATTGCCACAAATCAACGTGACTTTGCTGCCCTCATGCTCGGTTCCGGAGTCGCCGGCACCGTCCCAAACGCTCGATACCATTTCGACGAAATTGTCGTACTTTTGAACCGGCTGTTTACATTTTGGACATTGCATCTTTTTCTCGTTGATTGCAACCTTCAGCACTTCGAGCGTCATTGGCTTCCTCCCGTGGAGTCATAATCAAAGTTGTATTATTCTATGCCGATAAAGATTGAAAAGCGCTGCAAAAAGCGTGAAGTAGGTTATACATCATAACCAACCTCACGCTTCTCTCTTCTTAACTTGTTGAGAACCTCGGCGCTTTAGAACCAACGGCGCGAGAATCGTCCCGCGACTCGACGACCGTCGTTCTGATCGCCGCTGTTGCAGAATACGTTGTTCCTGCGGTTCGAGTTCCATGCGCGATTGGAGCGCCATCCGCAGTTATCATCATTCGTGTATGCACGGTACATCTGCCGATCTGCTCTGTTGAAGCCTTCGTTCGACATTCGTCGAGCCCGTTTGAAGGGCACATCGTTCCGCGCCATCCACATCGTTTGAGGGCTCAATGAAGCCTGATTGCGAAAACGAAAGCCGTTATCACAACGATTCCCGTGTCGAGCCTCTGCTGTTGGGTCATTTAACACGATGGTCGCTAGAAGCAGCGCGATTGATAATAATGCTTTGCTGAGCATATAAAGATTCCTCTCCACTAAACCGCTGATTGATCGAGACTCTGAAGATCCAAACTAAAATATTGTTGGCTTCATATTTCGTCTCGCCTCAAGTGCGACGATTGACAGCTGCTATCCATGAGCTTCTTTACTTATTCGCACCCGCCACGTAAATAGCATTAACAGGAGACAACGATGCCGTCCAAGACCTGTACGCGATGCTTTGAAGTGACAAAGAAAATTCACGTCGGGACATATGACATCGACTTTGCCGGTCATGTCTCGAACATTGCCTATCTGCGCTGGATGGAAGATATGCGCTTGATGGTGTTCGACGAGAACTTTCCCTTGCAGGGCTTTATGGATCAGGGTCTGCTCCCAGTACTGGCAAGCACCTCTATAGAGTATCGCAGAGCAATCCGACTATTTGAAAAACCGACCGGACACATGTGGATCGATGAGATAAAGGCTGCCAGCGTGCTTTTCAGGGGTGAGGTGGTCGTAGGCGACGTAGTGACTACGGTCGCGACTCATACAGGCGTATTCATAAGCTCCACCACTCTGAAACCGGTTCGCGTCCCCAAAGAGATCGTAGATAAATTCAAGTCCTTGACGACGTAACGCTCGACCGGTGCCTAATCGCCGAATTTCGAGGACATCCTGACAGGTTGCTATCACCGTTTAACCTACCGCCAATGGTGTTGAACCTTAGTGCCAGCTCGTTCTAGGTCAAGCCCCCGATTATTAGAGTCTCAGCTGCTTGTCTTTCCTCGGATGAAACTGGTCTTTTCAGTAGTTTGAAATTAAACCTCAATTAGCTATTCTCAGGCGATAATATACGTTCAGGAATCCATATGAAAAACACCATGGCTCGAAAGCGAACAAAGCAGGCCTTACTCATTGCAATTGCGTGCAGCTTTCTTGCGTGTATCGTCTGCATTGTTAGTGGAAACACTCGCCCTCACGTCGCCGCCGCCGCTTCGACTCCGGAAGGACAGGTGGCAGAAACCATTGATGAAAATTCCAGCCTGGATAATCTCATCAGGATCTGGCTGCGCATACCGGCCCTGGAGCACTCGAACGTCGGATTCGAGATCATGGAACTCCCCAGCGGTCGCATTCTTTACTCTTTCAATGGAAATCGCCGATTCACTCCTGCCTCTACAGTAAAAGCAATCACGACTGCGTGCGCATTTGATACCTTAGGCGGTGCCTACACTTATAAAACTTCCGTGATAGCGGAGGGACAGATCAACGGTTCTACTCTCAATGGCAACCTGATAATCGTGCCATCGCAAGATCCGACATTTTCACGAATCCACCTGTCCAACATGATCAAGGAAGCAGTCCAGGCAACAGCGCGAATTCCTGGAGCAAGCACGCTTGCGGACATCACAGGCGCCGTAAAACTGGCTCCTACCCAGTGGTCCGATCTGGGTTTTCACCAATCGTGGCTTGTCGAAGACTGGGGAAGACACTGGATGCCGGTGTCATCAAATCTGGTGCTGGATAGAAATCTGGCCAGCCCCGCGGAATTGCCGGACACTTACAAGGTCATCGACGCGAGTAACACACATGGTTCGCTGTTCAATACCCTGCTCAATTCACCGGATGGTCCGACCTGGCTGTATCTCGACAAAGCCAACAGAGTGGCACTGACGTACAAACCGAAACATCCACAGGCACCGCAGATGCCATCATACTCCATGGCGAATCCTGACGACTACAACCTTGCCATGGCGGAAAACATGGTGAAGCATCATAGCATCAAGATTCAAGGTCAAGATATCGCTGTCAGCGGCAACGATCAGGTTTATCAACTCGCTCAGCATGAGTCTCAACCACTCTCCACCATCATTAAGACAACTCTGGCAGAGAGCGACAATCTTTATGCCCAGCAGATTCTCCGCACCATTGGGCTATCGTCGCTTCCGCCTCAAAAACCGGCCGGTCCCCCGGAAAAAGCCGGTACCAACAACCTGATGTCGCTTGAAGCACGAGGTCTGACCAGCCTGTCGAGATGGTTATCGAAGATCGGGGTGAATGGACAGGAAGTAATACTTTTTGACGGTTGCGGTTTATGCCGGAAGAATTCCGTGTCCCCCCACGCACTAAACTTGGTGCTCAAACATATGGCTGGCGAAGCTGTCGCGGGACCATTCATTTCGCTCCTGCGCGCAGATGATGAGTCAAAGTACGGCAAGGGTCGTTATATGTTCAAGACCGGCACCATGGACAGTGTCCGCTGCATCACAGGATTGCTGACCACTGCAGGCGGTCAGCATCTAGCGGTGACGATCATGGTCGACGGACACACTCCGTCAATCCGCAATCTCAGGATAGCCGAAAGCGCCTTGATCAACCAACTCCGGGTCATCAAGTACATCGGTCATTCGGTACCGAAAGTGATGTCCGGCGCACCCAAGGATCCCAACGTTACCGAAAGCGCTCACGAAAAGGTCGTGATCGATCACGCCGCTCAGAAGCGTGTACCAAAACCGGCTCCCAGGCGGAGAGGCAAAGCTCGCTCGCGCAGGCATTAGAGATCAAACAGCAATATTAGCTCCGCTAATGCACTCGCCAGCTAGCGCCACTACTCAGCGCTTACAGGCACCGATCCAGCGTGGTGACGATATCTTTCAAATAGTCACAGAGATAACTTCGACAAACTTCAGGCTTAATCGAATGAACGGTGCACTTCATATCGTCCGACAAGAGTTGACACGGGAAGCCACGCGCCTCATCAGGAACGACGCGCATACAGGGATAGTTGTTCGGCTCCTGCCAGGTTGTCTTCTCAGGAAACAACTTCGAGCCTTCTTCATACTCCATGAACACGTCGTGAAAATCCACTTCGTATCCAAGCTTCTTTGATAGGTCTTTTAAGAATCGTTCCGTATCGGTAATAGGTCCAATAATATAGTCGCGTTTGCCAATAGTGCAGCAGATGCCGGCCTGGCCTCTGATGCCGTAACAAACCTTGCTGCATGTGTAATAGCAGGTAGAATCGATAACCTCTTCCTTCGTCGGCGGATCCCCCGCACTCAAAGAGTCGTCCTTGTCCTCCGGAACGCGGATAAAACCTCGCGCCTCTTCCTGTTGTGCATCTTTCTTACCGAACAGTTTCATGGTTGTCTCAATGTTTGGCTCTACTCTATATTCGTACCCTTCACTGGAGTCGAATAACAGGATGTGACGATACATTCGGTCCCCCGCCGCAATGTGCTTTCGGGCCTACGCTTCCGTGCGGTAAAGAATCCATGAATCTCACTGGAGTCGAATAACATGGATGTGACGATAAGAGTCGAAGTATGTATGGATGCTGGCATGCTTCCAAATACCGTCATTCCAGTCATTAGTAAAGACAGTCGCATTCGGACCAATGATGCCGCAATGTGCTTTCGGGCCTACGCTTCCGCGAGGCAAAGGGTCCATGAATGCCACAAGGACGTCGCCGGGACGAGCCACCCTTGATACCGTAGCGTCATCGATTGGACCATCGCCGCCGTTCTTGATCACGTGTTCGGATGTCTTGATTGGTCCGGAAAGTAGCTTCTGTCTGACCACCTTGGTCAGAGGAGCTCTTGCATACTTCACGCCCGCCAGAGCAAGCACGTTGCTCAAAGATGCCGCGCAACCGAGGCTTCCGTCTTCCAGGCCGAATCCTTTCCACATCTGTTTTCCGACAGAGTCCTCAGCCGCATGAAGAATGCTGCTCGATTTCTTCGCTCTATTTTGCGCGGCGCTACTTTCGGTATCGCGCGCGTCGCTCCCTTTGGTGCCTTTCTCGGGAACGCCATTGGCAGACAGCATCCATAACAAACTGGATCCAACACTCAGTAAAACGCTGAGCGCGGTCGACACAAAATTTCGATTGCAAATCCCCGGTCGCTTCATTCAGAAATCCCCAGTGCATACAATCACACTTATACACCGGATCCTCAATCGTTGCTTGAACAGTCAATCGAGCATCAATTTTCTTAGACACTCCACCAAGTGCAACTTAAAGCCTCGCCCTTGAGGTCGGGAATGCAAGGGGCGATCGTAAGGCAGTCAGTCTGGAGTTGCTCTGATTGGATCGACTATCAATAGCTGATCTGGTGCTTATGAAGCGGTGTAGCAGCGAGAATTGTCTTCTTCTCCATCGCCGCGCTGTTTGCCACGTCTTCCACGCGTTTTCGCAGAGCAACAAGTGTCCTGGGCAACTCGGCTTTCACTCCATATCGCACAATCCACTGCGGAACATAGAAGCCGGGGTCCAGATACATACTGTAAATGAGCTCTGTTTTCTTCCCATGGTGCGCGGGATTCATAATCCAATGCCCACGAAAATCCTTTAACGTACCGCCGATTCTGTGGAAATCGATTCGGGCACCATCCGCGGTGCGCATGTAATCAGATTCCACTTCATAGGTCACATCAGGAATTGGAAACGTATCCATAGTGACCTTGAGAATAGACTTGTGAAGCTTGTCTACGAGAACGTCTACCGTCTTCATGCGTGGAGAGATCTTTTGTTGAAACTCAAAAGGATTGACCATGATTGGCCAAACCTTGTCCGGTGGGTGGTCGATCAAGACTCGCCCGGTGACATACTTGGTCGTTCCGATGTTTTCGAATCCGACCACGACCTCGCCGCTGTCAAGTTTTTTCTGAATCTCTGTGGGTGACTCTGCTTCCTCTGCCGAGCCACGTGGAACTGTGAAGACGAACAACAAAAGCAGAAAGAAAATGCCACACAAGGGCATCCGGAAAGCTGACAACGACATTTAAACCTTCTCTCCAGAGCTGCTTGAAGTGGGATTAACAGCAGCATGTTGTAATGCGGTCAATGAATAGATTACTTGTCAATCGTGAGAAAATCGGGGTATTCAAGATTCGAAATAGTTTATCAGAACGCAATAGACGATCAAAATTTTGACACATAAACTTTTTCAGGCGCCACCAGCGGTACCATTTGGCGGGTTGTCAACTAATTTGCATCAATGGAAGGCTGCTATTGTCAACCAAAATTGAAGATGTTTCTAAACAAAAGCCGACCACTTGGCAATAACCTTCATTTTTCTTCACCCCTTTGCCACAATTTTTTCAAACTCGAAGATGCCACCACATATGATGCCATTATCAGGCACACCATCCGGAAAGGAATTATATATACAAAAAATATTCATTCTAAGGTAGATTACCAGTCCATGAAGTTTTGGTAGTATAATCTCTGAATATGTGTTATACAAAGCTAATGTACGCAGTCAGGGAGAACTTATCGTGCGAGATCAGCAGGAACCTTTGATGGGGCGTGAGGGGCTTTTCCGACAAAAGCTAAATCAGCTCAGAAAGACCGGTCGTTTAGTCCAGCAGAACCAAAATGATAGCCAGAGTAGGCTGAAAGAGCTCGAGCAGGGCGGCTATCTGACTAATGTGCAGAGCACTTTGTCTCAGACCGACCCCAAAGAGATGGAGAGGATTACTCTCCTGGACTCGATCACCCAGTTCTATAATCACAACACCATCGTCCGCATCATAAGCGATGAGCTGAAGCGATCCAAGCGGTATAAGCATGACTGTACCCTGTTGATGTACCTGGTAGACGGTCTGTACGCCGTCCAAGGCAGTCACGGCGTAGAAGTGAGCGACTCTATCCTGCATGGTGTCTCTGACTTCGTCATGCGGACCATTCGCGACGTAGACATTCCCGGCAGATTCAGCGCGGAGCAAATGATAGTTGTCTGTCCCGAGACCGACGCGCAGGGCACATCCATCTTGGCAGAACGTATGCGCAGCAAGGTTTGCCTCGAAAGAGTCTCTGATTTAACGCAGAACTGGCATGTAACGTTGAGCTTGGGCATCGCTTCCTTCCCTGGGCAAGCGGTCAACTATGACGATCTCATGGCAAAGGTTGAAGGTGCGCTCAACAGCGCTATCGACAAGGGCGGCAACTGCGTAGTTATCGCTGACTAGCTCTAACACTTGCGCGGCACTTTCAAGAGCATTTCCGGGCACTCTGAGTGCGCGACTCTACTTTTCGACTCTGGCGTGAAGAAACAACGGCACGTTAAGCATGCAGCCCAATGGTGGATAGCTTGTCACCGATTCCAGCGTCGGACACGGTTCGTGCATCCGGCGAATAGTGAATCCTGTATCGATCAACAGGTTGATCCAGGTGCTCAGCGTCTTGTGAAAGTGAGCCACTCTGAACGGTTTATATTGATTGCGTATCGACTCTGGCGCTGCGGAAAAGCTCCATTCATCATCGATTCGCCCTTCCTCGAAGTAGCGACTCGCGACCACGGCAGTTCTGGTGCCCTGGTCATCTTCAATCCAACGCATACCTGGTGTTTGAAAACAGGGATGCACAATGGAAAATTGAAAGAATCCCTTCGGCTTCAGAACCCGGTAAATGGCTCTGAGAGCGCCTTCCAGATCTTCCATGTCCATTAGCGCCATGGTAGAGATGACAAAGTCGAAGTATTCATCAGGAAAAGCCAACTGCGCTCCCGAGGCTGTGCCGTACTGGATGCCGAGCGGCTCTGCTTCTTCCTTTTCTGCAGCATAGCGAACGAAGGTCCTGGAGATATCGACGGCGAACATCTGCGCGCCAAGCCGTGCAACCCGTCTGGTGTTCTCACCCTCACCGCAACCCACATCAAGCCCGATTAGACCGCTGACCGACGGAAGCTCGGCAAGAAATGAAGGTGAATTGACTCCATCGCGATAGATGTCGTAACCCAGCCGGGCAAGCTCACTCCAGGCTTCGGCGTTTTCTTCCCACAAGGTGCCGACGTCTTCTTTCTTATCGGAAGATGGCTCTTTGATGTGCATTATTCAATCTCCCGCTCGGACTCGTGCGCATGGATGAGTTTGATTCTTGCGTCAAGATGCCGTGCTTCCGTATCTCGACCATTGCGTCGCAAGAATACAGCGTACTCTTTGAGGCTATCTTCGAGCTCCTTGCTGTAATGTCCGAAGCGGTGCTCCCGGATTGCGATGGCATGCTTCAACAATACTTCGGCCTTATCCGGCTTGCCGTGCGCGTTATAGAGCCAGGCGATGTCTGCCATATAATCCGCGAACAGGGCACTATCTCTGCCACCCGAGATACCTTCCAGATACCGCATAGCATACTCATAGAGCCGCTCGGACTCGGGATAGTTGCCTTTCTTGTGATTCAAAAATGCCAGCCCGCAGAATGAGTTGATCACTCCCGGCTCATACTGGGCTTTCGACTCGGCCTTCTGAATCGCCTGTTTGAACAGCGTCTCCGCTTGTGAGAGATTGTCTTCGAGTATCGCACGGCGAGCGCTCTGATCGAGCAAGCACCATTCAGATCGGGCCGTGCTCGGACTTACGCCTCCGAAGCGCCCCTGAGTTCCATCACCACGCGGAAGAAAGGTAATGAAAGCGGCCTCCTCCGGCGAATCGCTCGTCTCGTAATCTTCAGTCGACTGAGCTACCGTAGCCTCGTCGGCGAAACAGAAAAACGAGACCAGGCACAATGTAAATGCAAGACCTAATCCGCCATGACGAAGAAATCGGCAATCGAAGATCACCCTGCTACCCTCGAGTCTGTCCATCTTAGTCTACCCTAAATCTCCAACTCGAATGATGTCGGTCGTGCTCGATGCCGGCGGCGCTTAGCAGCATGCGCGTTTCAAAGTCTTTCTCTTCGTCGGGGACGTACACGTCTTTGAGGAACGGTTTCAAATCTCGGGCTTGAACGTTTTCGATCGTGCTCGATGCCGGCGAGACGCCGGCGCTC
>CAZISK010000224.1:0-9928 GCA_964541355.1 uncultured Candidatus Obscuribacterales bacterium | reverse complement strand
CAGTGGACTTTTTTGCCCTGGCCTGTTTGGTCTTCTGGGTAGTTGTCCTCGTGAGCTTAGCCGCCACCAGCTCTTTTGGAAGCGGCAATTTGACTCTAGTGCGCACGGTCTGGATCCAGTGATCCAGGGCAGCGGTGAACTCCTCGGCCTTCTGAAAGCGATAGTCCGGGTCGCTTTCAATCGCGCGCATAATAATCTGATCCAGCACCTCGACATTGTTGAGATCTGGGCGATGCTCCGAGATTGGCTGAGGTCGCTTGTTCGGGTCGCAATGCGCAGCCATTACCAGACTCAGTCTTGGAAATTCGTAGGGGAGGTGACCGGTAATCATCTCGTAGGCAAGGATCCCCATCGTATAAAGATCCGATCTGTTGGTGACGTTGTGACCCATGCATTGCTCCGGGCTCATGTAGAGCGGCGACCCGAGCGCTTGCCCCTGACCAGTCAACTTCTGCATGTCGTCTTGAACCTTGGCAATTCCAAAGTCCAGCACCTTGACGTGCGTCTCATCGTCAGCTGTATTAAGGATAAATACGTTGGGCGACTTTAGATCGCGATGAACAATATGAAACTGATGAGCATGCTCGAGTGCAGCCAAGGTCTGAACCAGGATCGAATAGATCTTTTCAGGATCTTCGATTCTGCCGACGGATTTCAGCCGATCGAAAAGGGTGACGCCCTTGAGCTGCTCCATTACAAAGAAGGCGTTCTCGGCGGTTTCAAAGCAATCAATCGCTTCGACTATATTTTTATGATGAAGCTTGGCATGTGTTCTCATTTCTCGGGCAAAGCGCTGAGAGAATTCCGGTTCGCGCGTCTTGAGAGTCTTTATTGCGACCGGTCTTTGCGTCGAAAGCTGCTTCGCCTTGTAGACGACAGCCATTCCGCCCTCTCCCAATATATCTTCGATCAGATAATTGTCACCCAGAGTCTTGCCGATCAGCGGGTCGGCGAGTCTTCTGGCATCATGACTGTCTTCACTGTGTGACATTTGCTAAATTCAATGAGTTTAACCCGTGCTGCCATATCATGTTCGAAGTTTCTACAATTATCGGCAAAAAATCAGGGTCTTGCTCTCTTTCTTTGTATCATGATTTCTCGCTGTCGATTTCATGCAACAAAACGTCTGCTAAAATGGCAATTCCAAGCTTGGAGAGGTACCGAAGCGGTCATAACGGCGCCGCCTCGAAAGCGGATGGGTGCAAGCCACGTGGGTTCGAATCCCACCCTCTCCGCCACTTTTGAGATGATAGGTCAGCTATGAAGGTTGGAATCATAGGCCTGCCCTCCGTCGGCAAGACCACCGTGCTAAATGCAATAAGCGGCGGTTCTGCGGAGGTGCACAGCTATTCAGGAAAGTCAGATGCGGAGCCGAACTTTGCCGTAGTCTCCGTGCCGGATGGTCGTCAGGATTGGCTTTCTGATCTGTATAAACCGAAAAAGACTACTTACGCTACGGTTGAGTTGGTCGACGTCGCCGGTATGAACCCCGGGCAGGCCAAAGAGGGCGATCTCAGCCCTCAGCTCTTAAGCAGTCTCCGGCAGGTGGATGCTTTGGTTCATGTAATTCGAGTCTTTGATGATCCCTCCGTGCCGCATCCCTCAGGCAGTATCGATGCCCTCAGGGATGCTGAGACGCTGGAGCTGGAGCTTATCCTGGCAGACATGGGCGTTGTTGAAAAACGGCTCGGCAAGATCGATCAAGAAATTGCACGCAAAAAAGGACCTGAAAAAAGCAAAATCGAAATGGAGCGAGATCTGCTTGTCCGTTTTAACGAGCATATGCAGGCTGAGAAGCCGTTGCGTGAGCTGGAACTGAATGACGAAGAGGAGAAGACTATAAAAGGCTATACGTTCCTTTCGCAAAAACCGCTCATGCTGATCGGTAATATCGCCGAGTCAGACATCGGGAAATCCGAGGATGAGCTGCTTGGCCCACTCAACAAATGGGCTACGGAAAGAAAGACACCGCTTATCGCATTTTGCGGCAAAGCCGAAATGGAGATTGCTCAATTGGATCCGGCAGAACGCCTGGAGTTCATGGAAGCGCTCGGCATAACGACACCGAGCCGGGACAAGCTCATTAGAGCCGTATACAGCCTGCTTCGATTACTTGCATTTTTCACCGTGGGAGAAGATGAAGTCAAGGCCTGGACTATTACGAAGGATACTGTTGCTCAGGGTGCCGCAGGTAAGATTCACACCGATATCGCGCGTGGATTTATTCGCGCGGAAGTAGTTGCGTACGATGCGTTGAAGGAGCATGGCAACTGGAACGCAGCGAAGGACAAAGGTCTCGTGCGCCTTGAGGGCAAAGAGTACAAGGTGCAGGACGGCGATTGCATCAACTTTCGCTTTGCTGTCTAGAAAAAATGGATCTCAGAGAAACTGCTCTGACGTGCGCGTTTGAAAGCGTTTAGTGTCGTAGTTTCTCCGTGATTCTAAAGTTGATATGATAAGCTGAGTTTGTCATTGTAACCTTAAGAGTTCATTAGTCGCAAATGCAAGCGGTGTTACATGCGGTATCAAGCTTCGGTCGGTCGGGCAAAGAGAAGTGCAACCGTGTCGTGAGTTTTATGCCTACTGTTTTGGCGACCTTAGTGGCGTTTGGGCTTACAGGTTGTGCTTCCTTAGTTACCGTAGACAAGACTCCTCTTACAGTAAAAAAGGTTTTTTTCGATCCTAAAAAGCCCGGCGATATTCCGTTGATGCCCGATGAGGAGGCCGTGACCGTATGGAGCTTTGGCTGCAAAACTGATTTCGAATTTGATATCGTCGATAATACCAGTCTGGGGAAAAATGATCTTATGGTAACGCTCAGAATTACGAGATCGAAGATTAGTCTGAGTGCCCCAGTCACTGTGTTCCTCCCACAAGGCGCGTCTCCGGAGCTTGTAAGTCACGAGGATGGGCACGTGGAAATTTGCAAACGAATCTACGCAAAAGTGGACAAGGAGGCAGAGGATGCTGCCTCCGTAGTAGTAGGTAAGGAGTTCCAGGCCTCGGGAGCAACTGTAGAAGATGCTTGCCGAGAAGCCGTTCAACGTGCGAGCGCTGAAGTTTGTCTGCGATATCACGGCATCTCTCACTCAGTCAACCGAGTCTCCGAGATCTACGATCAACTGGATCGCACCGGCAAGGGTGAGATGCCCGCTCTGGTCGACAAAGCATTCTCGAAATTTTCGACGGTGCCCGGAGTGGCCAAGCCCCGCGGCAATTAACTATTGCTTCTTTTGAAGAGTCTTAATTTGAGAGGCAAGGACTCGGGCTTGATCTTCGTACTGCCGCGCTTCATCAGGACGATCGTTGCTTTTGAGAACTTCTGCAAACCAGAGTAAAGCCACCGGATATCTTGGGTCCTGCTCGGCTTTCTTCTTGATCTGTTCTTCGAAGCGCTTCTTGCAATCCCTCAAATAGTTGCCTGGATCTCTTATGATCTGGTCCTCCAGGAGAGGAAAATATTCGAGTGCCCAGCGGGTGACGCCGCTTCTCGAAGCTGTTCGCTTGTGTGGCCCGCCACTACGAGCGGTGGTATCTGGGGCTGGTTGCTCTTTCTCTTCCTCTTTATCTTTATCTTTGTTTGGGGTGAACGTTTTTGCGCTTTCATAACGCTTTTCCTGTTCCGCCAAACCATCGCTAAGGCGTTTGATCTCTTGAGCTAGGACTGCTTCGCTCGTATTATCGACTCGATCGTCTATGGTCTGAAACACCTGAACAAAGGGAGCGATTCCGACTCCCTTTGCCTCGAGACCGGCGATCTTTTCTAGAACTTCGCGGCGCTGCTCCAGGAGCGGTCCTGGTGAGGGCTCTACGTCTTTTGTCGCTACTTTGATCACGCCCTGACTGATTTGCAGTGGGTCGAAGGCGAGATTCATCTGCTTCGCTATGGCGCTAAAGTTATTGAGCGAAATGCTGACTTGCTTGTACTTTCCGCGCTCGTATGGATCGAAGAACATGATCTTAACTCGCTTGGTCGAAGCCCTGTCTCCGAGAAACTTCAAAGCCGTGTCCGCGATTCTGTACGCCTCCAACTTATACTCTTCGTCGGAGACCGCCGGCATTTTGCAGGAGACCTCTAGTTCGTCTCCGTTTTCGATCGTCTGCACATCACGCCGAGCGGCAGCAGACAACATCATTCGGCTTTCGATTGCTATGGCGAGGTCCTGGATTTTTCCGACTTTGATGTCGATCGAGGAGAACAGTTCGTCCTGGGTGACCGAGCCTGCGTCGAATGCCTTGACGTCGCTTGTTCTGATGTTGACGACTTTGTATTCGCTCGGCGACTTATTGTTGAAGAAAAAAACAGAAACGCTCGTGATGCCGAAATTGGAATCAAAAATCGTCTTTCCTACAAGCAAAGCTTCGATTTTACAGTCCTTGTCGGTGGCTCTATCGTTGCGGTAGGTCGAGACTTGAGCTTGTTCTCCCTGCACTCTCACTCTGAGAGCGGCTCCAGGCGCGAGAATTCTAGCTTTATAGATTGCATCGGCGATTCGATTGGGGCTCACGGCAGAGAAGGCCGGGGCACACTGTAAGCCTAAGGTGAGTGCCGCCACGGTTGTTAGTATCAAACGAGTTCTGCGAACAAGCACTTGCCAACCCTCCATGAACTGTCCTTCCTTGATGCCACTCTCACTATACCCGACCTGAAGGGCAGTATCATCTCAGGCGAAAAGTCGGCAGTATTCAGCTTTTCCGGTCCAAGTATTTTTATCGGCTGCTCCGAGCGGATAGGGAGAGTTTTATTGCAATCGTGCATCGAGCGGGTATGCAGGCTATGATTCTGATGTCACCGCGAATCGATTCAAACCCATGCGAATATTCGCTCAGCTCGTTTATGCAATCTCGATTCTCGCTGCGGCCAGCTTGATGTTCCTCTTAGAGCCGTATGTTGCAAAACTGCTGTTACCTAAATTCGGCGGCGGACCAAATGTCTGGAATACCTGTGTTTTGTTTTTTCAAACAGTCCTTTTGGTTGCATACTGTTATGCACATCTGATTACCAACCGGCTGCCGTCCGTGTGGCAGCTCGTCATTCAACTGATAGTAGTCTGGGCGCCGGTCCTCGTTTTACCGATCAAGGCACCGCTGGTAATGCCGGAGGGTGATCCATTCGTTACGCTTTTCGTGTTGTTGATAGCGATTGTCGGTGGGGCGTTTTTTGCAATCTCAACAACCGCGCCCCTTCTGCAGCGGTGGTACTCAGGGCTGAGGGTGGCTGGAGCGAGCGACCCGTACTTCCTGTATGCAGCAAGCAATGTCGGCGGAATAGTCGGGTTGTTGACTTATCCATTTCTGGTTGAACCGAACTTGACACTGAGCGACCAGGCCAGCCTGTTCGCCATGATCTATGTTGGCTACGCGGTGTTGATCTCAGCATGCGGCGTCATGATGTGGACTCAAGGCCGCCCAACCCATGAGTCTAGTGACAAGTCTGGATTGGCGACCGCCGGCGTTGCAGGCGCACCGAGCGCTGCAGTAGCACGGAGTTTCAACGAAGCTGCGCCTGTGTCTGATACCAATGCAGCTGAGCAAAGTTCTAGCGAACCGGCACCTGTGTCTGAAGCTGCTGCAATTGAGCGGAGTTCCAACGAAGCTGAGCTTGCGTCTGAAGCTGTTGCAGTTGAGCAGAGTTCTAACGAAGCTGAGCATGCGTCTGAAGTTGCTGCAATTGAGCAGAGTTCCAACGAAGTCCCTGTTACTGAAATCGCGGCAATTGATCGAAGCTCCAGCGATCCCGCACTAACAGAAGGAAAGGCTGTTGAACAGAGTGCAAACCACACTGCTATAGCATCTGAGACCGAAGCTGTGGAGCGGAGTTCAGACAATCCGAACAACCCGTCTGTCACTACATGTGGACGGTGGTTGCTGTTCACCATAATTCCATCAAGTCTCGTGCTTGGATTGACCAGCTATGTGACTTCGCAGCTTTCTTCCATACCGCTCTTTTGGATGATCCCGCTTCTTGTGTACTTACTCTCTTTCATAATTGCCTTTGGGAGATTACCCAATCGCGTTTTAGATGTAGTTCGCTGGCTTGCGCCGTTGACTGTGCTATTAGCGGTGATGTCAGATATCTCGATCAATCTTTGTGTTTTGCTCTGGCAGGGTGATTGGTATCTTCCGACATTACTCATACATCTTGTAGCGCTCTTTTTTGTTTGTGTATCGTGTCATGGCTTGGTAGCTGCGGAGCGCCCTGCGCCGAGGTTCCTGACTAGCTATTTTTTATGTGTCTCCATCGGCGGTGTTCTCGGCAGCGCTTTCAATACTTTGATCGCGCCCCAGATTTTCAAGACTACCAGCGAGTATCCGTTGATGTTATTAGTTGCCGGTATTGTATTGGCACAGTATCCGACGCTTCCATTATTTTTTCGTGGAAACACGTTCACCCATGGAATTTCGTCGCCGATTCTTCAGAGGGGCGAATGGAGACCGTATCTTGTACTCTTTTTGACCTATGCGGTCGCTGGTGTAACCTGGCATCTCTTCGATGTCTTCAGTCGCCAGCCTGATGTGGTGTCAAACGTAGGCGATGCTCCTCAAATGATTTTGGATTTTGCCGCTCGGTTCGTGGTGCCATACGCAGTTGTGCTCTTTCTTGCTAAGACCCTCACGGAGTATCGAATTGGCCTGTGTGTGTTAGCGGCTTTTGCTTTTGTGACGTCGGAACAAATCGACCCGGCGGTTGTTTTTCAGGCAAGGAACTTTTTTGGATCTGTAAACATACGGGTCAACCGATTAGACAATTGTTGTGAGATTTGGAATGGACTCTCTCTGCATGGAGTCGAGAGTCTTGACCCGGAGAAGCGTGCCAAGCCTTACTTCTACATGTATCATGATGGTCCTGTCGGTCGTATGTTGAAGACTCTTTTTGAAGAAAACGTTGCTGGCGCTTCTTCTTCTTCTTCTTCTTCTTCTTCTTCTTCTTCGATGAATCCCGGCGCGAAAACGAGTCGGGATAAATCTCGACTTCCTGCAATAGGAGTGGTTGGGCTGGGTTGCGGAACATGTGCCAGTATCGCGCAGCCCGAACAAACAATCATCTTCTACGAGATTAATCCACAAGTGATTGAGTTGGCGCGTAATCCGTTTTTCTTCACGTATCTGTACGAGGCTAAGAAAAGAAAAGTCGATGTGCGTGTAGTGTGTGGAGATGGACGGCTAGAGATACAGAAGGCACCGTACAGATTTTTCAAATTGCTGGTTCTCGATGCGTACAGCTCCAACAACATTCCGCTTCACACGATTACGAAAGAGGCGATGGATCTTTACTTCCGTAAGCTCACTGTCGATGGAGTGATTCTGGTCAATACCACCAGTAGTATCTACACTCTATGGCCGGTCATTGCAGCTCTTGCGCCTGAGTTTGGGGCCACAGCCTTTTGGATGCAAGAGGTCGATCGGACTCCATCGGCTCAATCGGTATTTTCTACGCATTGGGTTGCACTTACGAAAAATCAAGCCGTTATGGAAAGACTCGACAGGGATGGCTGGACGAAGCTAAAGCCCAAGCCCGATTTTCGAGTCTGGACGGATGACTATTCAAATCCGCTCAGCCTATTAATTCACTAGTAGGCAACTTCGCCTACGTATCCATTTTCTTCAATGCTTGGGCTCAGATCCGACCACATGTCGAGACAGCGTCTGAATCTAATATCAGATACGGTGCCATTGGTCTGGTAGGTCCATCGCACGCCTGGTCCGCTGGCATCGTATTTTTCGTAAAATGTGCCGGTGGTGTCGATGACGCCGAGAAGCGTTTGCATAAAGTCCGTCTGTCCGTTGATCTTGGGTGGTGCGCCCTGGAATCCGGATGGCGGTGCGCCCTGTCCCGGTCCCATGTTCGCCATGTTGCCCTTCATCTTCGGATTTTTTGGTGGCTTGTTGGAACTGCTACCCATTGCACCTTTGCCGGAGACTACTGTCGATTCTACAGAGGCGGTTCCTTTATCGAGTCCAGCGGCTAGCTTGATAACTGCCGGCCGTGTCGCAACTACATCGTTGTCCATCGGCTCTCCAGCGTGGATGCCACCAAGATTGTTGCCGGGTCTACGACAGTACATGCGAATGTATAAGTCGTAATCGTCTGTGAACTGTACATTGCCATTACCCACGGTATTGAGCGGTGCCGGTAGGTCGACGTTGTTGAATTGATACTGATTGAGCAGGGAATGTGCGGTTTGAACCGCGAGGAAAGATTCGACGTAAGCTTGTTGGTCTGCCACAACGTAATACGGCTGGGGCTTTTGGTCCTGACAGTCTATGTCTACGAGACCAGCAGAATTGAATCGATAGATTTGTACCACTCCTCTGGGAATGTCACCAATGTACGGCCACGACAGAGGCGATCCACCCCACGGTACATCAGCTCCTTGTGCGAAAAATGGGGTATCAGTACTGCCTACTACGGATGTGACATTGGCTTTCGTTCCGGCTCTCCTGATCCAGTCGTAGACCGCTATCTTGCAGGCGTTACTGGCTCTATGATTATTGTCTGATGGAATTGGCCATGATGTAGAATCGTTGACGAGCGTACTGCCGCTTTGGATTGGGTAGTCACCGCCATTGCCGTTGCACTTGTAATAGTCGCAATTGGCGTTGTTGGAGTTCATGTCGGGGTTGGTGTAGAGATCTCGTAAACATGTTAGCTCGGTTGGAGTAGGCGGATCGCCAGGCATGCCGTCTGGAAAGCTGATTTGAAGAGCTCCCGGAGCGGGCTTCGGATCGTTGACGCTGGCCGGCTGCGCACATGCGACAGCTTTGATCACGTAATTGTTGGAGGTGCCCTGTTCTTTGACGTCCTGCTGCGCCTCGGCTCGCAGGATGGTGCGGTGGTAGTAAGGTAGACCAGTCAAAGTCGCTCTCCATAGCGCTGGGTCAACGAGTCTGACGGAGTCACCTATGCCGGCAAATACAAAATCCTGTGTTTGTGGTGAAGGACCGAATGGAATGTTGACGTACGACTTGTAGAACGTCTCAGGAACCCAGGAGCCGCCAAAATAAGTCCTTCCAGCTATCGTATTTGTATTGTCCAAAGAGGTGTCGGTTCCGACAGGTTTTGGTATGGGGATATTGGTTGCGGCACCTCCCTCTAGAGCGCCAAGAGACAGAGTTAAGGAGTTGGCGACGTATGTAGAAGAACCGGTCATGCGTATTTGATTCTGCGTGTAGGCTGTCTCTGCAGCGACGTAGGGCGTGATGGTGTTGCCGTCCTTGTCCAGACCGGAGCCGCCCGACAGAATCGCGCCTTCCAATATTGTGATCAGCTCATCCGCGCGAGTCTTAGCAGCATTGAGATCCTGCAAGGCGAGCTCTTCCATCTCATCGCCGTCGGGCCCCAATGCATCGGCAATAATATAGTCTAGCCTGGCTGTACCGATGAGCGTATTGATCGAATGCACTTCCGTAGGAAACGTGTCCGCTGCAGCTGTAGTAGAGCCATTGGGAGCCGAATCGGACAGCCCGATGTAGCCAAATTCATCCGTGTTCATTACGATTTTGCTGAGCTCCCTCGCTCCAGCAAGTGCCGCAGCTTCGATGGCTGTTTTCTGCTCTGAGCTGCTGCCGAGAAATCGGGCATAGCCAAGCGCAAACAGCAGGATCACTATAATGATGAACGAAAATGCTGCAATAAGGGCAAGTATGTTGCCGCGCTTACTTCGTGTCCACATATTCAAACTCCGCATAAAAGAGCCATCAATCGTTGCCGAACTTTCTCGATTCTCTTTTTGACCGACAACTAGTCTGCCGGTGAACTCATAGTACGTTAAACAGATATAAGTACATATTATTAATGTATGTTAGCTGTGCTGACTCAAACAGTCAATGAATGACTCTCATTTCCCGCAATTCCCGACTAATTGGCTCGTTACCGTTTTTTCGGGCGATGTTTTTGGTACAAGAAAGTATCCTGCTTTGCCTGGTC
>CAZISK010000223.1:0-9979 GCA_964541355.1 uncultured Candidatus Obscuribacterales bacterium | reverse complement strand
GTTGGAATCACCGTCGGTGTCGTAACGCCGGACGAGATTTTCGCGTCGCAGTCGGAAGCTTTGCGCTGAGCTTCCTGGAAGTGCACATTATTGGGCGGAATCATGTTGAAGTACTTCTTCGCTTCATCGTACTGACCCAGACCCATATTCACTACGCCGAGCTGATACTGAGCATCGCAGTCATTCGGTTTTACACGCAAGACTTCAAGGAATCGACCGACAGCCTCTTTATAGCGTCTTTGACTTTGAAACAGAACGCCGAGGTTGTACTGTGCGTCAGCAAGATTGGGGTCTATATCGGTTGCCCGTTTGAAAAAAATTATCGCCGACTCGGGACTCCCCTGCTTATATGCGTTAAGACCAAGGTTGTACATACTTATCGCCCGGGGATCCGTGCTCTGGGCTGTCGCCGAGCTTGCGCAGACGAGGGATGACCCCAGTGCCAGCGAGCAAGCAACCAGAGAAAGGGCGATACGGCGCATTTGAATCATCAGATAACAACTCCAGAAACGTAAGCTAATCAGGGTTTTTGTGTGAAGGCTTCAAAAAGGTCTCAGAAAAAACTCTCCGATAATCAGGCAGGGAGCGTGAGATTATGCTAATAAGGGGGAAGATCGATTAGCATATAGATAATGACAACCCGGTTTTTCAAGGCATCAAAAGCAATTTTAGAAGGGTTCGTCCTATTTAGCATGAAAGGAAGCCACAAATTATGCGAACTGTTGGACACATTATTACCTCGGCCGGCGTTGCCGGGGCGAGTTATATGCGCTACAAGTCAAAACCGGCGGCGCTGGCCACCTTTCTCGCGGGCTGGCTGATCGATCTCGATCATCTCTTCGACTATGTCAGAGCCCATGGCTGGCGTCCCAACTGGGGCAGATTTTCAGAGGCTTGCCATGAAAAATATAGTGGCAAGCTCTATCTTCCGTTACATTCCTACGAGCTTCTGGCGCTGTTTTTCCTATTGTGTAAGGGAGAAAACAAACAACCATATCGCGTAGGCATTACCCTCTCCGTGTTGACCCACCTGCTGCTCGATCAGAAATGCAATCCTGGCCGGAAGCCTTCAACCTATTTTCTTACACACCGAATTCGCAAAAGATTTGATGCAGGCGAGATTCTAAGGCCGCATCACCGCCACTCCAGCGGTCGCTAGAACGACTTAACTCGGTACACTTGGCTCCGCATCGAACGGCTCACCAAAACGCAGCAAATTTCCGTTGACATCAATCACGGAAAATTCGTTCATGCCCCAGGGTTTAGCTTCAAGGGGAATCACAAGATTTACATTGTTGTGTGTAAATTCGTAATAGAGCTGCTGAATGTTTCCCACCCGAAGATAACAGCTTGAATTTCTCGCGAGATTCTCATCATCAGACTCGAAAAAATGTAATTCGGCACCGTCTCGCTCGATAAGCGCGTATCCGTCATACTGCGCGATTACTGAGAATCCGAGCATCGATTCATAGTAGTCGAGTGTATGCTGCATGTTGAGGGCCGGAAGCACCGGTACGGCTTGTAAGATTCGGGTGGTGTCATCCATTGTCTTCATCGGTGAGTTCATCGAGTGATTCTGTTCCTGTTATGGAAAATGGTGTCGGGATTACAAGCGTCGTGTTCTTGTTGGCTGATACCTCCAGAACAGACTGTAAACGTCTTAAATTGAAAGCGCCAGGTTCGGCAAATATTATGTCGGCTGCGCGAGAGAGCTTCGCTGCAGCCTGAGCCTCGCCCTCCGCGTTGGTAACCATAGCACGTCGCAAGCGCTCGGCCTCAGCCTGACGCGACATAGCCCGGCGCATGTGGGCTGGAACCGACAGATCTTTGAGCTCCATACTGATAATACGAATGCCCCAATCCTCTGTGTGCTTATCTACGAGAACCTTGAGACGGCTGTTGATTTTGTCACGATCAGAGAGCATCTCATCCAGCGTGGTCTGACCAATTATCGTGCGCATCGCAGTTTGGGCGAGCAAGCCTGTGGCTTCAATTGGGTCCTGGACGGTGAGCACCGCCCGAGCCGGGTCCTCGACCTGAAAAAAGCAAACCGCCTCGACCGTGACCGGCACGTTGTCTCTAGTCATGGCTTCCTGAGCCGGCACCGGCATAGTCACAACCCGCACATCGATCTTTTGGGCACGTTCGAAAAACGGCAACACGAGCTTGAGACCAGGTCCGCGCAGGCCGACCACCCTACCAAACCGCAGCACGACCAGACGATCGTACTCCTTCACGACACGTACACCGGTCATGAGAGTTATGAAAGTGAGAACCAACAAGCCGCCGAATACTTCCAACTTCAAAACCTCTGTCATTCAATTAGTGACATTCCCTGAAATTATAGATTTCTCCGCCCTCTTTTGCATGGCGACCAACCATCGAGCAACTACAGGGAAAACTCCATATTGCCTGAACTAGCTTTGGGCTAGCATGGGAATAACCAGATTGGTGCGCGATTACAGATCGTCGGCTACAGAGGCGTGTTATGACTGAACTCAGCAACAACGGGTCGTCCGGTTCGGGCGACAAGAAATCGAACACCGACTTTTGGCAAGGACTGTTCAACGCGATGCAGGACGAGTCTCTCTGGCTGGAGATGCAAAAAGGAGCACCGGCACAAGCCGCTCAAACAAGTGGCGAAGCCGAGGTCAAATCCAGTAATGACGTTAAATCCCGATACCGCTCCGGCAATGGCAAGAGCGTTGGCAAGGTAGGTACGCCGCGAAAGCATGGCTCGCGGGCGGAGAAGCGACCGGCTCCAGAGAAGAAGCGGGCAAAACAGCATAATTTTCGGGAGACGACCAGGCGTATCGGCCTCAACCCTGCCAACCAAGCCTCTCCTATCGGCCATACGGACACACACAAAAAGTCCGAAGGGAAGGCCTATTTTCGACCCGGCTTTCTGTCACTGGTATTTGGCGCCGTATTACCTATCACAGCGCTCGTCATCGAGACAAATACGCACGAAATGGCACGATTGTACTTCGATCCATTTCCGACAATTTTTCATATCTTCCTGTTCCTTCTCATCCCGATCTCCACGATTCTGACATGGTTGGCGGTGAGACTAAATCTCTCGCCCTTGTACTCGATGATGTCGCTGGCAAGCGGCATGGCTCTTGGCATATCGGTTCTCTACACCCTTATGCTCATACCTCTTGCTCCGATGTTCTGGGGGCTGCTGTTCCCCTATGGAATCGGATTCCTCGGGCTCTCTCCGCTCTTCTCGATACCTGTTATCCTTATATGCGGCAACACGATTTGCAAACTCGCCGACAGACACGCGACATTCTTCGATGCTCACCAGCTCAAACATCTCGGACACTTGATCATTCTGGTTATGGTGGTTGCCGTAGAGCTTCCTTCGACCTTAACAAGAGCACAGCTGGCCGAAGCCTCCAAGTCGAGCGTCAAGGCCGGTCAGGCGATCTCCTGGTTGCGCAAATGGGGGAATCGCGACGTTTTGCTCAGAGCTTGTTATGAGCGCTCCGGTGAAGCCACCGACATATTGGGCTCGCTTGTAGAGCAACAACATCCAGTCAGCGTCGAAAAGGCGCGTGATCTCTACTACAAGGTTACTGGTGTTGCATTCAATACAGTCCCCATACCGGCTTCCTTCAGAGGCACAATCAAGAACGCCGGATTGATTGACGATCCAGCCGGTCTGAATGCTGAGGTCAAAGACGAGTTCGACCTCGATCCGGACATCGCAGGCGAACTGGTCAGCGGCGTCGCTCGGGGGTTATCGGTTAGCGATTCGACCATATCCGGCAGCCTCGACGGCAGTGCCGGTCTGGCAAGCCTTGACTGGGACTTCACGTTTGAGAACGTCTCCACCATTGCGCGCGAAGCTCGCGCAAATATCCTTTTGCCACCAAACGCGGTGGTCACCAAAGCGACACTATGGCTCAACGAACTCAAGAAAGAGACGGTCATACAAGAGCGCAATGAAGCTAGACAGACCTATCAACAGGCTGTTATGGAGCATAAGCGCGATCCCTTACGGATCAGCATGAGCGGGAAAGACTCGGTATTGGTTCAGTGCTATCCGGTAGCAAAGGGCACAAAAACGCGAATTCGGCTCCATATCGTGGCACCAATGGTAGTGACAGACTACTCGGAAGCCGCTGTTGTTCTGCCCACTTTCGAAGAGCGCAACTTTGCCATACCCATACAGCACAAGATTGCATTGGAAGGAAAAACCAGGATATCGGTTGCAGGCATCGAGTCAGCTGCCAACAATGCAACAGTCGTCAACGCCAGGATCGACAATTCCCTCTTAGGTCGGTTCGCCGCAATTCCTCATGTGCGGCGCACATGGGACGAGTCTCCGGCACCACTGACGATGCGACCGCCAGACTCGCCGATTGAGGCTCGAAAGCTAGAATACTTCGCGCTCCCGGACGGACTGTTCCAAGCCGGCATTGTCGCCGGCAACTATGTACAACAACCCGAAGCCACAGGGCGGAAAAATCTGACGATTGTGGTCGACAAGTCGGTCACGATGGCACCCTACATCAATGAGATTGTCGACGGGCTCGCCTCCGCACCGGACAATTTGAACGTCACGCTTGTTCAGGTCAAAGACGCAGACGAGCTCCTCTTAGACAGTTGCCCTGTCAACGATTCCAAATACAAGACCGCACTCGACAACCTGAAGACGACCCCATGCGAAGGCGGTCAAATAGATTCCAACGCCCTGAACGATGCCCTGCAATCAAGGCGCGGCAGAGCAAATCAGGTGCTCTGGATACACGCGGCACAACCGCTGTCTGAAAACCCGTATTACCTTAACATCGCGCTTCGGGAAAGATTATTGAAGCTCCACGATTTACAGGTCGCATCCGGTCCCAATGTCATTCTGAACGAATCCTATAGATGTCCAGGAGTGACGAGGGTAGTGAGAGTCGGCAGTTTGTCGAGCGATATCAACGTCTTCTTGAAGAATATCGCCAATGGCACGATCCGGCGCAGTGCCACCACCCATAGTTTTCAAAATGCCGGACAAAATTCGGAACTGGCTCAACTTCAAGCGTACAAGCTTGCCGTTGCACGGTTTCAAGACGGAGACCTGAACGGAGCATTTGAAATCGCCAATCGATACCACATCGTCACGCCTGTATCTAGCGCTGTCGTCACCGATGATCTGGACATTTCGAAGGTAGAAGAGGAGTGTGCGGAGAAAGCAAGCAAAGATATGCCATCCAGGTCAGCAGAAGTTTTCGGTTCTATTGGTGGTTCTCTAAGCTCTGTTGTTAACATGAAGAGCGCACTCGGACCTGTCTGTCACGACACAAAGCGCCAGCTCACAGATGTCGAATTCTTGAAAGTAGACCGACCTCAGGCAGAAGGTGTGTGCGCTAGCGGCTTAGTGCCGCCACCAGCGCCCGTCGCCACGCCCGCTCCAAGTAAGGAAGTCTACAAACGACTACCGACCTCATCATTCAGCACGTTGCTTCCGACACAACACGAGCAAGAGAAGGGGCGTACAACCAACCGCCTGCAGGGGAAAATGTCGCTTCTCCAACCGAGCGCTAAGTCCGATTTTCATGGAACCGGATTTGGTGACGCTTTCTCCAGCCAATCATCCGATCTGCCATCCTCGCCACCAGTCAGCAACAATGAGTACTACAGTAGAGCGGCCGGTGCCCCACCCAGCATGGTACAAGCCCAGCTCGCCAGGAAAAAAGAGTTTAATTACAATTCTAGACCAACGCCGTCCGAACCCAGTGTTAGGGAATTCCGCGCACGGGCTGAAACAAAAACTGAACAAAAACCGCTACTTCTATCGACGGAGACCGCAGTCGACAAGCTCTCATCGCTGTCCTGCGCCGCCGGCTCCGTTAGTGGTGGAACCAACGGAACAATCGGACCGCAAGCCGGAATTGATCCAAACGCGCAAATGCGAGTAAATGTAAATGATACCTACAACAACACCGGAACGCCGCGCGAAGCAGAAGGATCTGATGAGGACTACGCTCAGAACAAGAGTATGGAGATGCCTTGCACCGCCAACTCGCCTGCGACCTGCAGGAGTATGCTGTGGCAACTCCTGATTAGTGTCGGAGCCGGTCTCCTCTTGCTCACATTCATCGCCTTCAGGCTCTACTCCGTCGGTAAGCGTGAGTCGCTACAATCACCGAAGGAATGGAATAAGTAGGCATCTCCTTCACGTGAGAATGTTTGTCAGCTGGGTCTTTTTGATTACTTGTCCCCTGGTGTTGTTGCCCTGAATTCTCGCGAGCTTCGTGATAAGCATCGATACAAAAGCTAAAGTGGACAGAATTACTAGGCTTGCTAAGGCTAGTGAACCAAGAGCTGGTGACTGGGAGCAAGAGACAATTTAGTTTCCTACCTAACACACAATAGGTGTAAGAAACATTGTGCCCCCTATGACCAGTCCAACTCGCCACAATTTCATGTTGTACTTTCTCATTGTTGGTATTGGACTCCAGTTTTCAAAGGTTGCGCATCTCTTTCGACTGCTATAAAACGCATTGCATCATCGCCACAAAGTGACCCAGCTCGCTCACATGGCAAGCCGGGCAAACACCGTAGAGAAGCGGCTTCTTAGTCGATGACTGTTCTGTAAGAGCCGGGCTCGTATTCTCTCTGCTGTACTACGCGATAATAGCCAGGCTCTAAATCGATCGGGTTATGCTCTTCATGGACCAGCCGAGCACCGACTTTAGCTTCAATCAAACGATCGCCTTTCCACTGGTACAAGGACGCGAGCGTGGCGTCAATGGCATGGGCGTGCCCGGTCACCTCTCCATAAGCCAGCACGATCCGTCCGTCTACATCCTGCTGAACCGCTCCTTGAGGAAGGGCGTCCAGATCAACCTTTACTAACAGTACGTCTCCCTGTCGGTATTGAATACCCATTTTTCTCCTCCACGCTTCGGCACAAAGCATTGTCCGTTCAATTCCATGATATACGGGACAGGCAAGGTTTGGCGTCGACTCAAGGTTAAATCGGCTCGGTTTAATATCGACTGTAATATTTTTGTCGCCAATAACCAACTCCCTAGCCAGTTCATCGAGATCTTGTCGTTTATTTTCGCAACACTCACTCGTTAAATGGACATAGAATGCGCCAAAATGTCAATATAGAGATCGACAGAGCACGACTAGCGCTCAATCGGCACCAGAAGTAATATCAACTGTGGTTCAGTGAACGATGACCCATCTGGTAGGCAACAGCCTGAATCAGCTCAGCGAGGAGCATAAAGAGCTTCTAGCTCTCTTTAATCAAGGCTGGACACGTCATCAAAAATCGCCAGACCAGGTACAGCGTCACGCCTTAGCCGTCGACATAAAGGAACTATACACCAGGAATGGACTGGCCGCGCCATCCGTCATAGTCTGCGACAGTATCTTTCAACTCACTGTCTATCCTGTGCTCATCTCATTAATACTCGAAGAAGCCGATCGAGACTACGTCATTCCCGTTCTTCGGCGCAGCTTGCAAATGGCTCCATGGAATACGCTTTGGAACAACCTTGATCAACAGTTTGGTGAGTCGCAGTTGAAGGAGCTCAAGGTCCAAAGCGACAAAATGCGCCAGCAGCATGCGCGAAAAGAGCTCAACAGAGTGATTCACAAGATATACGAGAATGAAGGCGGGATCATCGATACACACAACAACGCACCGCGACTGACCCCTATAGGACTGCAAATTAACTCCAATTTTCAGGCGAGCGTCAAATCGCTGACCAATTCGCTGGAAAAGGACGTCGGGGGCTGGGTCTCGAACCAGGCTATGGAGCGCGCTAAAGAACGCCTGACCTTGATCAACACTATGACGCGACGGATGGAAACGCAACTCGATTTGCAGTTGGTTCCTCAAATTCTCGCGAGGACCATCAATACGTTTAAAGGCACTCTTGCGGCTGGTGGAGAACGTTTTCAAATCAATCTCGACAAAGCCAGATCCGAGATTAAAAAGGGCAGAAGCGAAATCCTCTCGCTGATCAACCAGTCGGAAGGTATCGACGACATGACTCCCGCCGTCATACGTGCCAACTCGATGTGGAACTGGCCGCGCATGGGCGCGTATCGAGACCCGGCCATTCGACTTATTTCCAGCAGTCTGCAACTGGAGCTCTTCAAGAAATCACAGCTCATGGACTCATTCCCGGTTCATTTCTTCTTGAAGGACATCGCACACGATGCCTACAGCGAACCGAATCTCGAATCACTCAACATCTGGGGGAGAGTGCTGGAGACTGCCTACGCATTAATTTTCTACGAAGGTATAGCTTTCGTTTGCAAATATCCCGTGCACTCTAGACTAGATCCAGAACATCGCTTCCACGACGAAACCGGTCCGGCCCTGAGATTTAGCGACGACTTTCAAGCGCACTTCTGGCACGGTCGCAGAGTAGCAAGAGAGCTTATCGAGGAGCCAGAATCAATCACCGTCGACATGATCGAAAAAGAGAAGAATGTCGAGACAAGAACAATTCTGATCGAACGGTATGGACTGGAGCGATTTCTCAAAGAATCAGGAGCCAGAAAAGTACACGAGGATGAATGCGGAGTCCTCTATCGAAAATCATTCAACGCCAATGGTTCCGATGAAGGAAGCGAGCCGCTCGTAGTAGTGATGGTCAACAACTCCACACCGGAGCCGGACGGTAGTTCAAAACAATACTTTTTGCGGGTTCCACCCAATGTTGCCACCGCCCGCGAAGCCGTTGCCTGGACATTCCGGCTGAATGAAGACACCTATCGGCCGGCGATCGAGTCATAAGACTACAGGTCCAGTCGGTAAAACTTCGTATCAACATGAACGACCGGGAAGCTACCAGGAAGCATATCCATAGGAACCTCTATAAACCCGTTTTTTTCGTAGAACCTATGTGCTGCAGTCATCTGGGCAGTCGTTCCCAACAGCACTGAGCGAACATTTTTCTGTGAACACCAGCGCTTGGCCGTATCCATCAAGGACTGCGCAACACCCGCATCTTTGCCACGATACGATTTGTCGACGAACATCTTCTTCAACGCGACCATGTGATCGCCGATATCAACGACGCCGATTGTGCCGACAAGATGGTCGCCGCGTACCGCTATCCAGAAGTTACCGTTACCTGTTTGAAAAATTGAACGAATATTGGTCAAGTCAGGCTGCTCTTCGCGCGTAATCCTAACTCCGAACTCCACCTGCTGAATCGGCAGCACCAGGCGCTCAATTGCCTCCTGATAGCGGTCGTCGAACTCTACTATTTCAAATTTCTTCAATGTCATTTGCATAACAAGTTACCAGGACAGTTGGGGGTATGCCAAGAATTGTTGCACTTGCCTTTAATAACGTCCAATACATAGAATAAAGGAATTGATAGCAAATCGGTATCGAACTTTGATAGAGCTCAGACAACTAAGATACTTTGTAAGAGTGGCGCAGCTAGAGCATTTTGGACAGGCCGCCAGAGAGCTGCATGTAGTTCAGCCCGCTCTCAGCCGGCAGATCAAGCAGCTCGAAGATGAGATGGGAGTAGCGTTGTTCGAGCGTATGCCGCGCGGGGTCAAGCTCACCACGGCCGGCAAGGTGCTGCTCGAGAAAGCGAGCGTGATTCTCGATGATGTCGATCGGATGGTTTCCATCACTCAGCGCGCCGCTCAGGGTAAGACAGGTTTTCTCAGGGTTGGATTCGCAGATGGAGCGACATATAGCGGACATGTACCGCTCGTATTCGGAGAGTTTCGAAAGCACAACCCTAAAATCGACATGGAGCTCGTACCGGCAAGTTCGCTTCAGCAGGCGGAGCTGATAGCCAATCAGGCAATAGACATCGGATTTGTCTACTGGTTGCCGGTTCTGCAGCAAGGCATTGAACACCGTTTGATCAATGAAGAAAAAGTTGTGCTGGCCGCTTCCAAATTAAATAGAAAGGTGATTTCGAAAGAAAAGGTCAGGCTGAGAGATCTGCACGATGTCGGCTGTCTTCAAGTAACAGGTAGGCAACCATAT
>CAZISK010000222.1:0-9996 GCA_964541355.1 uncultured Candidatus Obscuribacterales bacterium | reverse complement strand
GAATCAGACTGTTGAACATAATGTGGTGTCCCCGAAGCAACGTTACTTCGAATGTCACTCTCGGATGGTAGACTGGGCTGAGTTGCGATCTGCAGAGGTTCAGCCTGACCAGCACTTCTTTGAAGATAGGTAGATTGAGACTGACCCGTAGAGACCAATTGCACTGCAGATGAGTCAGCTACGTGATCGGCGGTCCCGAGAGAAGAAGAAGAAGAAGAAGAAGAAGAAGAAGATGGGTAACTTGAAACGCCTGAAAGCGGAGTCATCGACCTTGAGTGTTGCGCTACGGAATGTGATGCGGGCAGCTCAACATTTTGAGATGCTGTCGACACCACTGCGTGTGATGCAGGCAGCACAGCAGATTGTGATGCGGACTCTGACAAAGGTTGTGCAACGGAAGGCTCAGAAAAAACCTGGTCGGCCAGTCGTTGACCAGCAGCTTTTTGCAACTGGGGTCGTTTTTCAGTCAAATGCGAATTAAAACGTACCTGATCGATGGTCGGATTTGCTTGATTATCGGCTGACGCCTTTGCCGCAGCAAAGCGATTCACCACTCCGTTCGACGTCGCGAACTGAGTCTCTTCGAGTGGTGGCATACCGTCACCAGAACCTAGTACATCTACAGATGGTTCGCTGCTTTGGGACGCTGTCGGTACCGTTGCCTCCAACCCACTGTTGTCGCCTCGGCTGCCACTTGTAGCTTGCTTGGTCGAAGCAGCAATCATCAAGGCCGGGAAGCCAATTGTGCCGTTTCGCGAGTTATGCGTATTGTATTGCGGCTTTGAGTCGGACGGGGAGTGGGCTCCGACAACATGATCGATTGCATTGACTGAATTGAGCGGGGCCGATTGCAGACCGCTGAGTGGTGGTCCAGAGTACTCTTTACTGGTTTGAAACGTCTCGGCTCCATCAAGTTTTGCACCGTTGCCAGGTGATTTAGAACCAGCGTTTGATAATGGCATTCTGTTTGAACTCTCCGCAATTTGATTCGTGTACATGAGTTGTGTCGGCGCGCGTCCGCCACCACCTGCACCACCACCACTCCCTTCGCCGCTGGACGGACCGGCACCTTGCTGCCCTTGCGCTTGCCCTTCCCCTCCTTCACCGCAACCACCGCCTTCACCACCGCCGCCACCACCGCCGCCGCCACCACCGGATTTCTCGATAGCTTGAGCCATTTTTTCGCCGAGTCTCATTGCTTCGGCGCCGGCGCCTCTGATCAAACCAGCAAAATCGAAGGCGAATTTCACGGATAGATTGGCCAGCGTATTTAAAGCCAACATCATGATCGTGCCAGTTTCATCAACACCTCTAAAGGCAGCGATGAGAAGAACTATGGTGTTCCAAAAGAAGGACCAGAAACAAACCGTGATTACGCCCTCAATCCAGTTAGGCAGAGCCTCTCTAAAGTGTTTCATCGGCCAAACCCATAGTCCAGCCACGACAGGACCTACGCACCACAAATAGTAAAGATAGGCAAGTTGAAAGGCACAGAGAATGTTCCACGAAGTAACCAGTGCCGCATTGGTCGTATTGGCCATCGCTCTGGCTGCCATCACATGCGATGGCACACACTCATTAGCCCGATCTTCAGGGACTAAGTAGATTCCAGCACATGGGTCAAAGATCTTGACGGCAAAAAGCTCTGCTTCCAGCATCGCAAAAGGAGTAAAATGCCCCATCAACGGGATTCCCATCGAACTGTATGGTAAATCAATTACGTTTCGATTTTCCTCCGGGTGTCGATAGGGCATTGCTTTGATCTCGTGGCAGATGGCCTCGACGTACATATTGCCGCCGACGATTCGAGTGTACTCACTCGCGATTGTATACGACAGCGAGTTAGCGATATCGATTCCATAATTGACCACAAGGTAAGTCGCCGGAAGCAAAAAGATCGCTACCAGGCTGCGTAAGATTCCATCAAATGGATTTACCTGTCCGAGCACCGGATTGCCGGCCGCCATTATTGCTTTGACTTGTGATAGTACCGCACCTGGTAGCAAAAGCAAGATTCCTATCGGTACGAAGATTTGATCTCTGATCTGGTTCCATCGATTTCCGGCTTCCACCGTAAAATTGTTCATGTAACTGCCGGAGTATTGAATTGCGCTCTCCGCCTGGTTGTGTCCAATTTCCGCAGCGACATCGGCAACTGCCGTCGCTTGACCGGCGGCGTTCGCCTGTGCCGCCTGCATTTGAGGAAGCGTCTTCAAACTGTTAGCTTCAAGTTCGGCAGCGAACGTCGACAGGACCACCGGCAAGCCTCCGGCATCGAGGCTGCCTGAATGTCCCTGTTGGTCGAATCCCCCGACATGCATAGCGGTTCGGGCCTGATTGCTGTTATTGGTACTATCAGAAAAATGACGACTGCTGTGGTCCTGGGGTTCAGCCACCTGGTCGTTATTGGCAGCTCCGGTCACACTACCCCAAGTACCATCGCATTTCCCGTCAGCATCTCCTTTACCTCCGCACTCTTGCTCTACTGTGTCACTGCCGAAATTGCAATCACCGTTTTGCTCACCGCCCATTGCGGCGCGCGATCTTTCCAAATCCGCAGGAGATGTTCGTCCCCACGATGGTTCGAACAAAGCATGCGCAAATGCCACCAAAAGCAATACGAGCATCACGACAGTTTTTCGAGATTTGTTACCAACGATTGCATTTGTCATTGTTTTTACCATGTTACTTGCCGCCTTCTTCGGAGGCTTTACCGACTGCCTGTTCCGCCTTCGACATGATCTGTGCCACCATTTCTCCAGCCTTGAAATCAAATGGGTTGAACGGAACGTATGTAAGAATCGCCAAAAATGCTATAAACATGATGAGCTCCCATACCCTGTAGATGTCAGCCATGCCAAGCCAGGAGAGACGAGTGTCGATGCAAAGCAAGACTACGACCCACCAGAACTTCCACAGTGAAAGGTTGATCACCGCATCAGTCCAGGCAGAAAATACTCGTGTAAACATAGAGGACACTCCCGATGGCCAGGCATAAAATGCGGCTGCAATCGGTCCAACCAAAAGCAAGTAACAGGCGAGAATTATTTGAAACGCACATAACATCACCAATCCAAAACCGGCGGACTGCGCACATGTGTTCGCCAGCATTTGCAGCATCACCGTCGCACGAGATTGAGACTCGACTCCAGATAGTTCCTCGGGACCTTCGGTGAGTTTTCCAAGCACTTTGAACAGTTTGGGAGGCAGAATTTTGTGAGATTTATTTTCTTCGGGCGCTCGAAATACTTGCTCGTCCGCCCACAAGTAGATCACGGCTGGATTGACATGTCTTACGACTTCGAACTGCAGTGAATTACCGATGTCGATCGAATAGCTAATTATGACCTGGCATGCCGGAATCAAAAAGACTGCGATCAGAACCTTAAGTATGCCGGTGAATGGACTTACAGCGTCATCGTCATTTTGATTACCCAGAATGCTGTTTGAAACTAGCCCTTTGATCTGGGTCAGCACCGCCCCCGGTAGCAATAGAAGTAAGGCAATGGGAATGTAGCAACCTTTATACAGTTGCATGACGATCCAAACCGCGTTCTCATGCGTCTTCAATGGTTGAGGACCGGAACAAGGTTGACCGGTTGCCTCGTTGGCTACGTTGATCAGACTTTCCGACTGCAATTCCATAATCGCGAACCAGGTGGGATCAAATGCATCTGCCATCGCGTCTGCTGCACCTTGCGCAGCACCTTGCTGCTGTCCTTGTGCCTTTTGGAAGTTGGCTTCCGTACCGCTGTCCTGCGCGGCCAGCGCACCTGCCAGCCTGGTAAACAGCCCCATCGTCTCGACTTGCGACAGTGCACCACCGGCGTACTCGGTCCCTCCTTGGCCCTCCTTCATCTTCTCTGCCATCTGTTGGGTTGCCTTGTTGGGGTATGTCACGTGATTTTCAATCTGGTCGTACTTCACCCAGTCATCTCCGAGAGGACCCAGGCTGTTGTCTTTGTCCTTTTGTCCTTTTAGGTGTCTGAACCACTGCTGTTGAGCGGTTTCAGTCTCATGTTGTTCGGGTCGCTCGTGGTTCTGCGTTTCAGCCGATGACGGATTTTCCATGCCACCAACCATATTGGAGGTCATTGGCGACATGCCGCTCTGCGACTGCATGGAAAGGTCATCACCTGATTGAGTCGGACTGGGACTGCTGCGTTGAGAACTTTGAAGGCGTTCGTCAACTTTAGCCTGGTTATCACATCCGGCACATGTACTGCGGTTGCCTATCAGGTTGTCCGATGACAGACGATACAGACCGGACTGATGGGCAGGCGACGCCCAGCAGCATTCACACCCTTGTATTGATCCAAACAAACAAAGACTGATGACTAGTAACTTCCCAATTATTCTTACGAAGTCTAAATAAACACTCGCCGTTTGCAAACTCTGATTCTTCGATTGCAAAATTACTGAGTTTTGGGTCATCGGTTATTCCAATGCGTGGTTTGTGGCGGCCTTTTCGACTGAGCAAAATGTTCGTTTCGTACTGGATGAGTCGTTGATCTGCACCGCCTCGACTTTTGATATTGCGATTAGACCGCAGTGTCCATGAAAATCACGTGAAAAACCCAAACCCTTCTGTGTGCAGGCAACGGGAGCTTAAGACCAAGACATGCGTTGAGACCGCATAATCATTTGAGCAAATCGGTGCCGCCGTACTTTTTCCAGATGCTCTGGAATTCAGGGTCATTTTGGGCGCCGGCTTTTAAAGCGGTTATGCGCATGTCTAAATCGGGTTTGCTGCCGCGCTCCAGAGACTCGACGATTAGCTCTCTGGCTCTTGCTTGCTGCGCCGGATCTTTCGACTCTGCAAGTCCTTGTGCGAAGAACGTTCTGGCGTCATTGCCACCACGCTGCAACCAGGCCAGGCGAAAGTACTTATCTGTTTCTTGCTTGTCTGTCTCTCCCTTCGAAAATGCGGGCTCCAACTGTTTCAAACTCTCTTTCAATAACGGATTAGAGTTGGCCTGGTCAAGTTCCTTGATTAGCTTGTTGAATGCCTGCTCTTGAGACTTTCCTATTGGAGTGTCCGGCGGATTGCCAACAACTAACATCGGACCGAATCGAACCGTATTACCATTCGGATCTACCGCCATCATACCCTGACTGTCCATCGAGGCACCACCAGCGGTGTATAACTTCTCGAGTTGTGGAACCAATCTGTTGGCGTCGTGCAAGAGTCGGTTAAAATCGATATTACGTTGTGTGGTTTGAATGTAGTCTATGGCATCGTTTGCACGCGCTATCACTTCTCGATCGTTACTTCCGTTTTTTTCCTGCGTGATCTTGTTTTGTAGAAATGGGATCGCTTCCGGTCCCATCTTCTTTATTGTATGAGAAGCCTCCTGTCGATCTGAAAAAGTATCCGAACGGAAAGTTTCGGCAAGTCGCTCGGCACGCTGGCGGTCGAAGGGTTCTGAAAATGGTGAGGCTACTGACTCAACTTTTGCTGGATCTCCTGCGGTCAGCAGCTTATGCGCGGGTGCGTTCTGCAGATTTTCTGACGCGAAACCCATAGCCGACGCTAGTTGTGAGTCCTTCCGCGCAATTTCTCCTGCCATCGGACCGTCAACTTCATTTGTGACTTGAAAGCCATCCAACATTTTTTTTACCTCTGTTGATTCCGTGTTGTGCTCATTAGATTCGCTTGTCGTATCACTGTCGCCTGAACCGTCCTTCTGATCTCTGTCTTGATCGTCCGTTGTTGCGTAATCCTTTGTATGTTCGCGAGCGCCGAACGTTTCCTGTCTAACGTCGGCGAATGTCTGACTGGACTGGACTGCTTCGGTTGTGGGTGAACGATCGAAGGGGATGGCGTCTGCTTGTGTCATAGGTATTTCGAATTGCCCCCTGGAGTCTGCGCTCATCATTCAATCCAATGCGCCGTGAAAAACACGTGAATTTTTCTCGCCTTTCCTACGCCGCTGCTTCGTCTGCGCTTCCATTGTTCAGGTGAATTAGAAACGTGACCTTCGCTGAGATTCCTTCCTTTCGCCATTGGTGAGACGGAAGGTTCGGCACTGGAGGAGTGGGGCTGGTCTCATAATTACTACGTGATGTATTACACATACCGAAACTTGCACGAGCGTAATCCGCCGGTATTTTCCATTGCTCCATTTCCTTTTCGATAAAGCCGGCGTATGAGCACTCAGTTACCGCAGTAATGTCTGCTCCCACAGCAGCTGCAATCGACTCAGCCGTCTCCTTGGCTGCTTGAAAGGCTTTACGAATTAAGTCAAGCTTGCTTTTCCGGTCCTCGCGGAACTGCCAATCGAGTTGGTGCAGCTGAACGTTTTTAGCTCCGGTAATGACCGCTAGCGCATCGGATAGCTTGTCCATATCTCGACATTTGATACTCAAGTTATATTTCGCCGATGAACTCTTGGAAAGGATTCCACTTTCTGCTTCAGCAACAACATTTTTCAGTCTGATCTCTTTTTCGGGGATGCCTAGCGCCGTTAGACCCTCCAAAAGGGACTCGACCTCCTTCGCTTTCTTCATTGCTACATCGCTTGCAAAGTATGATGAGCCTTTTACAGTCACATGCATAATCGCAGACGACGCCTGAACTTCCTGAACCGCCAACTCTTCAACGGTGAGCTTACCCAGCTGGGTATCAATCATCATATCTATCCACCTCACTTGCATCGCCTTTCGGCGATCAGGTTCCAACCGACTATTACAAGCCTAGTAGACAATCGTGACTGAAACTGGGCGAGCGAATCCCAAAAGAACTGTATATCTACCATCACTTCGGTAAAATTCTCTTACCATTCCAGTTGATTTTAACTGGAACAATCGGCGATGATCCTCCTGACGCACTCCATCTAGGCAGGCAAGAATTCCTCACGCTTCGTGCACGGCTGGTTGAAGCGCAGGTCCCCAACTAGGGTTCGGAAATCGAGATGCTGAAATCGTTAGACAAACATACAATCCCGGGAATGATCACGTTCTCGCAAACCGAAAATGGATTAGTCTACGCATCAATAAAGAGCGACGCGTGCAGAGCGGTAGTCTCTTCCTTCAAGGCGCTCATCTGACTGAGTGGTGCCCATCGAATTAGAAACCAGTGCTGTTCTTGAGCGAGCGTCAGACTATAGCGCGTGGCAAAGCCATTCGCGGCGGAATTCCAATCATTTTTCCCTGGTTTGGTGCCCGCACAGCAGATGAATACTCTTCTCGCACCGACGGTCCTGCAGAATCGCCATCAGGTCGAGTCACTGCTTTGATGCCGGTGTTCTCTTCTTCTGACGTTCGCTCCACTTGAGATACTGCGCATTGCGAAGAGGAGCCGCGGTTTTTTCGTAGTGTATCGTGGTCGGTTGTAGCTTCGCATCCAGAGCGACTCGGCGGTCGAAAACGAAGCATTCTCCCTGCCAGTGAGCACCGCCCACTTCTTCGAAGTATCGCAATATTCCGCCATCCAATTGGTACACATTTTCGAAACTGGATTCGCGCATGAAAAGCACAGCTTTTTCGCAACGAATTCCACCTGTGCAGAACGTCACCACGGTCTTATCTGTCAGATCTGGTCTGGTATCGTTGGTGGTGCTGGCCAGCGCTTGAGGGAAATCGCTGAAATGATCAATCGATAAACTCAAGGATCCTTCGAAGGTTCCGATATCAACTTCGTACTGATTGCGAGTATCAAGCAGCACTATCCCCCGCCCAGAGTCGTCATGCTTCTGATCGAGCCAAGTTTTCAATGTCAATGGGTCGATGGATGGTGCTCTTGCATCGCCTGGACAAATCGTCGGATGCTTCATTGTGATAATTTCTTTCTTGATCCGAACCACCATTCTCTTGAAGGGCTGTTGGCTGGAACTGGATACTTTTACATTGATGTCTGTAAAGAGTCGCTCAAACTGTTCGTCCTGGCGCAAGAATGCAACAAACTGATCAACGGCGTCGCGTCCGCCGGCTATAACCAAGTTGATGCCCTCCGGCGCAAGTATGATGTTGCCCATCAGACCCAGGCTCTCGCATTTCTGCTTCAAAGTGGCGCGCCAGGCCGGAAGACTGGGAATCTCCACGAATTTGTAGGCCGTAATAACGACTGTATGCATAGAGTCCAATTATAAGCAGTTATGGCGCTTGTGAAATAGATTTCTCTCAAGCGCGATTATTCACACCCGTCTTTACTGGTGTCCACGGTAAAGGCACACAATCGTTGCGAGCCATCCATACGCGCATTTTGATTACGAAGCATAAACTGCGCCGTTGCATTAATCGGTACGACACAGCATGTTACAGAGAGGTTAGAGCGCTCACTTTTCAACAGTCGCGTTCTGAAGTTGAATCGATCGTTCTGCTTGGCTCGAACCTTCAGGGAACTTGATTGGAATCGACGCTACTATAAGCGATTCCTCACCAAGATAGTATTCGATTTCCATAAGCGTATCATGCCCTTCTTCAAAATCGACATTGATACACGTAGCTTGTACGACAGCGGCGCCGTGCGTCTGACCCGCGCGCATTTCGCATGGCGCGTTGTGCTTTAACTCGTAACCAAACTCCGGAAAACGAGTTATACAAACGATATCACTAGAGAGCCGTTCTTCCGACTCGAAGCGCTCGAGATGTAGAGACAATCGTACATTCGCTAACGTGTAAGCACCCTTGCTCCTTGCCTCTTCAGGCGGTACTGGCGTCGCGTTCAATCCTTTTGCTGCCACACCATTCTGATGTATTGTGACCGGTCCGTACTTGATCATTTGGGTCCCTTGGTGCATGTTGCATCGAATGTGCTGAATTGCACTACTCTAACATACCCAGGAGAAGCTCAAAACAGTTTGGGAATACTAATTCATACGAGGGGAATCAACAGTCCAGTCCCACTTCAGCAAGAAATAGATTTTGCATGATGCTCCAGTTCGCGGGGTATATACCTTGGGGTCCAATTTCTTTTCAGGCTAGATGTGAGGTGTCCCGAATTAAGTAGACAGTTTATTCGGGACACCTCAACTCGTTGTTTAGCGACTGAGGTTGCTCTTCTTCTGCTTTCGTGCTCCGCACTGAAGATCGAATGAAGCCGCTGATTGTACTGCAAAGACTTCTATCAGCTTGCTGACGCATTCTAGGTGCCAGGGAAATAAGAGGTGAACACAGTATAGAGCGTCAATCCGATGACCACGTTTATTGCCGCAAAGACCCACGCCATAACCACTCTTGAAGCGTTATTCTTTGGTTTGAACACTTTCAACTCAGCCGCCGTGCTAAGCATTGCTCCCGCCAGAAATAAGGCAACGCTTCCCTTTAACAGATCACCCTTGCGATCGGTCGTGCAGACGGTCGGTTTTTCCGGGTCATAGAAAACCTCAGCAGTGACCGGCTTCTTCGCATCCACTGCCGCTTCGCGACTATCGAAGCAGAGCGCATTCTCTTCCAATTCGCTGCACTCGACGCCTTTCACTTTGTACTTAAGATTTCTGTCGAAACAATAAAGTGTATTTGGTAGCTTGCCATGAATGGCACTAGTTGTCGGTTCCGCAACTTTGATCTCAGAATATGTCACAGTAGCTGTCGTCGATGGCCAGGACTGGCTGTCGTAATACTGCTTAACTGTCAACCCAAAGATAAGGACAAAAAATCCAGCTAACATCAGCAATTCCTTGGCAGAATGCTGGCCTGCAATTGACTTTGCCGAAAATCCGAGAAGCGCTTTTAAGTCTGTTTTCGCCGGGTCATCTCGATCTTCGGGTAAACAGACGACACCAGAAGATCTGTATCGCTCCAGCTGATTTGCTGCTTCATCAACCTGGCTACTCAACTCGCAAAGAGAAAGTTCTCGAATATGTGCCAATTGCCCTCTTCGATTCGGGTTGAGTTTGAGTCTCACTAATCTGCCAACACGAGTGTCGACACGTTCGACTTTCGTAATATCGTTGCTGTAGAGCTCGAGTATCCATTGCTTACTGTCTCCTTCGCCCTTCCGTGGCATCGATGTGACCAGAACCCGTTTATTGGTCAAAGCCACTATGCTCTTTG
>CAZISK010000221.1:0-9997 GCA_964541355.1 uncultured Candidatus Obscuribacterales bacterium | reverse complement strand
CGAGACACCGCTGCCCGATTGAAAGAGCTCGATAATCGCCTGCGCATCGTTGCCTTCAATAATGCGTATCATTTGTTGCGTCCTCCAAGTTCTGCCTCTATTTCACGCCAGGTCACGCCCTCGGCATTTGCCAGTACGGATACGAAGTAGAGCAAATCCGCAATCTCCCATTTCAGATTCGCCCTTGAAGAAAAGGAGACGACCTCATAGGCCTCCTCCATGATCTTTTTGGAGAGCAACCGCCGATCGCGCAGAAGCGTTTGTGTATATGAGTTACATTCGCTATCGTGAGCTGTCGACCTGCGATCATCGATTATCGCAAAAAGCCTCTCCATATCAAATCTTCGGGAAGCTGATGGATCGAAACAGGAGTAGCTGTTTCGGTGACAGGCATTGCCGGTCTGCGATACGACAAATTTAATGCTGTCGAAATCACAGTCGGGTCGGCAAGAGAGCAGCTGCTGCGTGTTGAAGGATGTCTCACCCTTTCTCCAAAGCGCCTGTCGCGAGCGGCTGTAATAGACTCCCTGACCACTGGTCAGAGCTTCGCGCAGGGATTCACGGGAGCTATAAGCTTGCATCAGGAGCGTTCCATATTGATCGACTACGACCGTTGGTATAAGCCCATTTGCTCCCCAGTTGAGCGAGTCGCTAATCACATCGCCCAAATCGAGTTTGCCGGTGTAGAGAGCCATCCCAACCTGAACATCGACTCCAAGTTTGGAAAGTGCGACTGCCTCTGTCCCGGTCGCCACGCCACCGGCAATGGTGAGCGGTCTTGAGACTCTATCTCTGAGTGCTACAACGGCTTTCTCATCAACACCCTCCATGCAACCCTCGCCTTGCACGAATGTGCTCAGGAAGCCTCCGCAATATGGCGCAAGGCGCTCCGCACGCTCGACCACGGTTTCACCCGTGTCCACTCTCCAGCCATTGTCGACTACATTTCCATCTATCTGGTCGAGTGCCACCATTACTCGATCGCTCGGCAATTGCGACAAGAGTTCCGGCTCGGCGGCTGTTCCGATAATCACCTGTTTCGCCCCGGCTCGCAAAAGGCTCCGCGCTGTCTCAACATCGCGAACACCGCCACCAGCCCTGATATCAGCTACCTGGCACAATTCCATTATGAGCTGCTTGTTGTCTCCTTGCCCAAGCGCGCTATCAAGATCGATCACCGCGACCTCACCGTAACGATTGAACACCTTGGCCAGCTCCATCGGAGAAATTTCACTGGTCAGAACGAGCTTCTTGCCTTGCCTGAGCTGAACGGCCTTGCCACCCATTATGTCGATACTTGGAATAATCATATTCTGACCTTGACCCCGTTACTGGATAGAACCGCTTTGACATCACCGACGGTGTACTCACCGAAGTGGAACATACTGGCAGCAAGAGCCGCATCGGCACCGCCACTGGCGAACACGTCGAGAAAACAGTCGGGGCTGGATGCACCTCCAGAGGCGATGATGGGGACAGGTAATGCAGAAAACGCGCGCGTCAGCGGCAAATCAAAGCCGGCCCTGGTACCGTCCAGGTCCCATGACGTCAGGAGAATCTCGCCCGCTCCAAGCTGCACGCATTCCCTGGCCCATGAAAGAGCATCTTTACCTGTATCCTCTCTACCTCCGCGAATGAGGACGTTCCAGCCTTCCCTCTTAGAGTTGCGTCGTGCGTCAATCGCCACTACACAACATTGGGAGCCGAAGCTGTCGGAGACATCCTTTATCAGGTTAGGATTAATCACGGCTGCGCTGTTCATAGATACTTTATCGGCACCGGCACATAGCAGGGCATCGACATCGCGTACATTCGTGATGCCTCCACCGACGGTGAGCGGAATGCTCAGCTGTCGTGCCACCGCTTTGACCAGGGTCAGTGTCGTCGCTCGTTGCTCAACCGAGGCTGTGATGTCCAGAAGCATAATCTCGTCGGCGCCCTGAATCTCATATGCAAGGCTCTGTTCCACCGGATCGCCGGCATCGATCAAACCCTGAAATTTGACTCCCTTCACCGTGCGACTGTTCTTAACGTCCAGACAGGGTATTATTCTTTTGCAGAGTCCTGTGTCAAGCTCCTGGATATTGCTTCGGCGCTTCATTGCATCAGACTCTAAAGAAAAGCTCGCTGATCTCATGCAGCCTCCCCCCTGACTCTTGCCACTGATTGATCTAACCATTTACTGAGAAGACTCATTCCAAAATTGCCGCTCTTCTCAGGATGAAACTGAAATCCGGTAAGGTTGTCGCTCTTCACGGCAACACAAATCTTCTGGAAGTAATTCGATTCGTACAGCACCATATCTGGTTGTGAGGGTTTAACCACATACGAATTGACGAAGTAGGCGTAGCCGGAGCTCCAGTTGTCATCGCGTGAAGTGATAGAGTTCCAACCAATTTGTGGGATCTTTCCGTTCGTAAGCCTCACCACGGTTCCCGGCAGTATTGCCAGTCCGGAGACACCGGGGGACTCTTCGCTGCTTTCGAACAGGACCTGAAGGCCGACGCAAATGCCGAGAAAAGGGACTCCGCCGGCGATCAGCTCTCTGATACGGTTGTCCATCCCAGAGACCATCAGATTTTCCATTACTCTGCCAAAAGCGCCGACTCCGGGCAGGATTACAGGGACATCGCCGGAAGGAACGTTCAGCTCGTTGACTAGTCGAATGTCGCACTCCAAGCGTTCCAGCGCACGGCAAACACTTCCGACGTTGCCTCCAGCCGAGTCAATCACGTCGACACGCCTCATGGCACCAGTCGTAACGGAGTTTGATACCAAGTCTGGTTGTAGCATATCAATTTTCATCGAGAACCCCTTTGGTGCTGAAGTATTCATCGGTATCTAGTCGACGCACCGCATCCTTGAGAGCACGTGCGAGCGCCTTAAAGGTTGCTTCGATTGCATGGTGGTCATTATCCTTGTACAAACAATTGACGTGGATAGTGGATCGCATGCCATCGACCAGTCCTTTGAAGAATTCACGAAACAGATTGGGATCGACTGTACCTATGGGAAAGTTGCCAAAACTTATGTTCCAGACCAAGTTTCTGCGACCGCAAATGTCAATGGCGACATTTACCAAAGTTCCATCCATGGGATAAGAGAAGGATCCTGCTCGCTCAATTCCTTTCAGGCTCCCAAGTGCCTGATAGATCGTCTCTCCCAGGACTATTCCGCAGTCCTCAATCAGGTGGTGTGGATCGACATCGATGTCACCATCGGCAGTGACCACCAGACCGAAGCGTCCATGACAAGCCAGGGCATCGAGCATGTGATTCAAGAATGGAACAGATGTTCGAATCTCTCTGCTCGAGGCGTCATCGAAGTTAACTTCCATGACAATATTGGTCTCTTTCGTGGTGCGCTTCACCAGAGCCTTCCTCTGTCGTTGGCTCGCAACCGCGTCGACGGTCAATTCGTTAACATTTGCCATGACTAATTCCTCCTGTTGCATGGAAACTTAACAGCTACGCGATTTCGGGATCATAAATAGTTCATCCAGCTCCTGGCAGGTCCGGAGCAGACACTCCGCGCCGCTCGCGACCATAGCCTTACGGCTAGTATCGTCCGTGATACCTATAGTCGTCAGACCTGCGGCTCTCGAGGCCTGCATATCATCAACCGAATTACCGATGTATGCACCGTTTTTGATACCATAGTCTCGCAAGACCTGAAGCAAATAGTCAGGTGCCGGTTTCGGCAGTAAACCTGGAACGTCGTCGACACAATATACCTGTTCGAACAACGGATCAAGTCTCTGCCCCCAGACAGGGGCGTATTCGCGCCGGCTTCGACCGGTAACGATGAACATCGGATGACGCTTTTTCAATCCTTCGAGGGTCGGCAGATCGATTAAGAGCGTCTCTCGTTCGGCGGCGATCGACAGATAGTATCGTTCGCCCTCCTTAGCCACTTCCGGAAGCGGCACTGAGCATCCGCGTCGAGAAAGAAGCTCTCTTGAAGCGACCCAATCGTCGTTGAACCCACCTTCCAGGCGCAGATTGGCCAACTCTTCAGGCTCCAAGCCGCGTCCGCTGAAGCGCTCCACCAGATACGCTACCGCTTCATCAAAGCTCGCTGTTGTATCAACAAGCGTTCCATCGAGGTCGAAGATCAGAGCATAATCATTTCGAAATTCACGTATAACAGATTCAAAGACGGACATCTCCTCTTTGCCTCCGGCAGAGACACGCACCCAACCCCACATCGGAGCGAACCGATGGTCTTTGGCATCACTAGCGAATTTATTGAATCGAGAGTTGCTCCGATTGCGGACAAGAACGTTGCGCGAGCGGGCAAAACTTGTCAGGTCGGCAGACAGCATCCCGGCACCGAACAAGCACCAGTTTGCGTTTGTTTCTTTCACCTGGTATCCACTGTCCGCGAGAAATTCAGCCGCTCGCCTTCGTTGTTCGAGTTGAGAGGCGACGTTGGCCAGCACTTCCTCCTCTCTATCCAGAACGTTGAGCGCTGTCGAGACCGCTGCCGCGTTGACAGAATAAGGCAGCTTTACTCGATTGATGAATTGTGTCAGGAGCGGACTGCCAATCAAAAGCCCAAGCCGAAGTCCAGCCAATCCCCAGGCCTTCGAAAATGTTTTGAGAACAATCAAATTGGACAACTTCGAAACGAGCGATATCACACTGGTGCCGTTGTACTCTCCGTATGCTTCGTCGATGACGAATAAGGTTTCCTTGTAAGAACGGCACCACTTCTCGATCACGGATGGCTCGATGATACTGCCGGTGGGGTTGTCCGGCGAAGCGAACATTGCGATTTTCGGCGACTCCGCGAGGCGCGATGTAATCGCATCAATGTCGAATCTCAGATCATCACGCACTGGAACATCGACAACCTTTGCTCCGGCAAGAGCCAGACACTGCCTGATCATGAAGAAGCATGGGTTCGACACAATCGCCCTGTCTTCGCCAGATTCGATGAAAGTATTTGCCACCAGGGATATCCCTTCGTCGCTGCCATTGGTCAGAACTATGTAGCTCTCATCCAATCCAAAGCGTCGGGCCAGGCGTTGGATCAATCCTGAGTACTCAGGGTAAGAACAGACAGCTTCATTCGGCAGCCCTTCAGGAGCAACTCCATCTATAGCCCTTGTACTCTCGTTAAAGTCAAGCCGGATCGATCCGATTCGCCCTTCCGGTGGAGCATCATAGGCTCCGACTGCCAGAACCGACGACCTCGGCAGTATCTGAGCAGCGCTTGTCCTGAGTGCAGTGTTAGTGTTCATACGACAATTTTCTCCAGTTTGAATTCGAGTATGTCGCGGGCCCCCATTGCGACCAGTTTTGGAATGAGTTCAGGTACCTCTCGATTAGCCACAGCAATTTTGATCGCATATCCTTGTCCGTCATAGAGGGGGCTGACGGTGGGCGTTTTCATACAGGGGAGCTGTCGCATTATGTCGTCGAAGTTCTCCAGCGGCACATGCATCTCGAGCAACACTCTATCCCTCGCCCTCAGGCAACTTTCCATCAACATGCGCATCTCGTCGAGCATTCGTTTTTTTACGGGGGATTCGAGAGCCCTCCGGTTGCAAATGAAGCGCGTGCTCGACTTCATAATCTCGTCCACGACAACCAGGCGGTTTTGCTTTAGAGTGGTACCAGTGGCAGTGTTATCGACAATCATGTCCGCATCGTCGGGTGGAAGCGCTTCGGTTGCACCAAAAGTTTGCAAGAAAATGGCTTCGAGCTTGTTGTCATCGACATATCGCATTGTAAGGTTGCGGTACTCTGATGCCACCACCAGCGGTCTACCCAACCGGGCATAACGCCCCTCCCTCAAAGCGAGCAGTTCCTCGGGGATCGCGGCAATAATACTGACTGGATCGAAACCCAAATCTATCAGCTCGACTACATCAGCATCACGCTCAACGATCCAGTCATAACCTGAGAAACCGCAGTCGTGCCTGCCCAGCGCAACCAACTCCGGTATATTTTGAGCCTTCAACATTTTGGTCTGTATCCCATTCGATGAAACCGAAGGCTTGTATGATCTGCCGGTTCGATTAACTTCCAGGCCGATCCGGCCCAGCAGATCTATAACTTTGTCTTGAATCCTTCCTGTCGGAACGAGCATGCTAAGTTGCTCAGTCTTGCCTTGTTCCGGCTGGAAGACCTCCAGTGTTTCATTCATTACAGGGCTGTTCTTCGCCGCAGTCAATGTCATTGATTTTTTACTCCTATGAAAAAAAAGAGCCCGCCGGAGCGGGCTCTAAAAGAATGTCTAAACACTAATGGCTGTGTCTATCTACTCAGGCCGCTCCTCCAGAGACAAATGATGATGATGATGGTGGTGTCCAGCGACACCAGCAACAACAAAGACAGTCTGTAGGCGGCTCTTAGCCATGTAGTTAGGATCTCATCTGTTGTACCAATTGACAGCACAGTAACATCATCCAGAGCTGGATCACAAGCATTCGAAACAAAACATTAAGCTTCCTTGTTCGGATTTCCAATCATTATATTGGGGCGGAAAGCAGCCGTTTCAAGGCGTTCAGCGGACGTCACAATAACCCAGGGATAAAGTGTGGACGAGCCTTTGATGGATACTGCTAAAATAGGCTCCTTTAGCAACAGCTCAAGACCAATCCCAATGGATAATTTGCCACAAACTAGAGCTAGACAAGATTCTGACGAGCCGATCGCAGGCTCGCAGCGCGAGCCCAACTCCGAGCATCAGGCTATGGGACGCTTTGACGATACCGCCTTGATAGCGAACGAACCGGGCACGGATGTGTCGAGTCGACTGAACGACAATGAGAGCTCTCCGGTCACAACTATAGAGAGTACAGCTCCTCTGAAAAAGCCGCTCAAAGAGAGAGTGCTTCATGAAGTGATCGAGGTCGGCACCGTAGTCATTTATTTAGCTGTTGCCTTCGCAATTCTGGAAACATTCAGATGCGGAACTTTGCTTGCCCGTTGTTCTGAAAATGATTTTCTGGCTGGGTACGCTACCGCTGGTATCGGAGCTCTGTTGCTGGGTAAATTTGTTTTTGTTCTCGAGAAAACTAAACTCTCTAATCGATTCAAGCATTATCCTCTGATTGTGCCGGTGATCTATAAGTCTATTCTGTTCACTATTTTGGTGAATGGCATTTTGCACTTCGAAGGTCGCTTAATGCACCATGTCGACGGACCGAGCATACCGATGACCGACACAACCAGGTATTGGCTCTGCTTCTTCGCTCATCAATTGGCCTTCTTCGTCATATTCCTGATATTTTTCTGTTTCCGAGAAATCAGTAGAGTCATGGGAGAAGGAAAGCTGCGTCGAATGTTTTTCGTGTCGCAAAAATAGCCCAATTGTTGGATCGGACAGGAGAGTGCTCAGATGAATCGCTATTTGACTGCATGTTCATCCAACGCCGGATTTTCTACTGTAAATCTGTGGCTGCCAGTGCCAGACAGGTATCGAAAGTGCAATGTTGAAGTTGAATCGAAGGATTCCAACTCCGTACTCAGCTACTACAAACAGCTTTTGTCTTTGAGGAAAACAAACAGCGCCTTGAAGGACGGAGAGTACGTCGCAATCAATGAGGGAGGTGACGACATCCTGTCGTACTTAAGACGATCGGGCGATCGGACCGTTATAGTCGCATGTAACATGACTGGAAAGGAGCAGCAAGTCAAGATTGCAGTCTAATCAGCCAAGCTCAATTCGGACGACGCCAAAGTCCTGTTTTCGAGCCGCTATCGAAAAGCAGAGTCAATTAAGCTGTCCCAATTTACGCTGCCACCATACGGGAGTCTCGTGGCAGAAGCAAAGTAGCGATCACTCGTTATAGATCCGCTCCATGTTGGCCCATAACTTCAATTTTTTATTGCGCATGGACCAATCCAGTTCGTACCAGGTCGGTTCCAGATACCATTCGGTATTGTTACTCACCATTTCGGAACTCGGAAGGAGAACCCTCTTTCCGTATGACCTCCGTCCATAGTTTTCCTTATCCGTCAGTGTGATAGCAGGGCAGTCGTTGACGTTTAAAATCCAGAGATCGTACAAATTGCACAGGCGCCGAAAAACATCGCCAGTGAATCGATTGTTCGAGAGTTCAAGAAAGACAAAATCTGTTTTGATACCAGATGGTTCGATCACATTATCCGTAAGATTCAGATTCGCCAACGCCAGCAATTTGACATTTGACGGACTGACGAGCAATAGCTTGACGCCCTTATGCGAGACCGAAGTGGCGCTAACGTCGAGCGACTCTAGATGCTGGCAAGAGAGCAATGGCAACAGCGCCGCATCGGTTATCCGGTTGTTATTTTCAATGTTCACATGCCTGAGCGATTTGATTGTGGCAAGTATTGGGATAGCATCGTCGGTGATACCAGTACCACCTGCAGCAAAAGCAGTTAGATACGGTAGCTTGGCGATTTCTCTAATACCCTGGTCTGTTACACCTTTGCATCCGGATATCACAAGCGATTTGACTGAAGGATAGAGTGCAATTATGCCCAAGGTCTTGTCATCCGCCTCAGTGTCTCTTAAGTCAAGCGCGACTATGTTCAACTCTAGCAATTTGCGCAGTCGAGTCAAGTCAAATGAGGCTTTGCGCATATTGATGCGCTTGACGGTTAAGTGCCCAGGGCTTACAAGTTCTGTCAACACCTGATCGTCAAGCTTCTTATGCACCCGACGCCATTTCTGCTCGTTCTGCAGGTACCAGATCGTGCTCTCGGAAGATTCAATTGGGATGCCACCAAGAGTGAAGAGCTTGTTTTGATCTGCTGAAAATGTATGTTTCTCGGAATGCGAACTTGGTGGGGGCGATAGAAGCTGGAAAAGCAGTAGTGCTAACAGCATCGAGGCACCGAGCGTAGCTCCTATCAGAGCAGCTACGTTCACCACCTTGCCAGTTACCTTCTTCTCAGACTCCTTTTCAGTCCCCCCAAAAAGTTTGAATTCCGGGCTCTGAGGATTGTTGGACAAGTCTTCCGTTTCCGCGACAGCAGATATCGACTTCAATTTTTGCTTGAGATCATTCATTGAGGCGAATCGATCTTCAGGCGGCTTCTCCAGAGTTTTTGAGATAATTTTTTCCATTTCGACAGGAAACTGCAGATAAGGAGCGACACTAGCCAGTGTCGGCGGTCTATCATTTATTTGATGATAGGCAATTTCCATCGGCGTGTCGCCTTCAAAGGGATATCGCCCGGTCAAAACCTTGAACATCAAGCAACCCATTGAGTAGACATCGCTTCTTGCATCAGTCGCCTGTCCTCGTGCCTGTTCAGGACTGATCACAGTGACCGTCCCAATCAACACTCCAGAATGCGAAATCCTGAGATCATCAATGCGATCGATCTTGGCGATTCCAAAGTCAAGGATCTTGATGTCAAAAGCACCACCGGTGGTATTTCGCACAATAATATTGCCGGGCGTCAAATCTCGATGAAGGATACCTTGACTGTGTGCATACTCCATCGCCTCGCAAATTTGAATAAACAGCGTAGTCGCTTCATCTAGAGGAATCGGTCCGGACTCTTCAACGAGCTTCTCCAACGAGAGCCCTTCGACATACTCCATGACCATAACCGGTCGATTGTCGTCCGTAAGAATAAAGTCGAAGATCTCAACAATGCTTGGATGTTTGAGCTTGCACGTCGTCCGGGCTTCGCGATGAAGCTTCGCTATGTCTTTCTCGGACAGGCGATCGGAGTTCAAGACCTTGATTGCCAGGGTGCGATCTAGAGTCTTATCTTTCGCCTTGAAAGCAGTACCTGTGCTTCCGGACCCAATCTTTTCGTAAATTTCAAAGCGATCTCGAAAATGTCCCGAGAATTTCAAAAATACTTTGGACTGGTCATCCTGCATCAAGGAATTGATTTTACCGCGCTTCTTGCAGCGCCCGCTTTTTCGACTTCGAAGACTTCGTAGACTTCGATTTTTTCCGAATCACTTCAGCACGAACCTTCATGCGTTCTTGAGGTTGTAACTCTGCCGTAGTTGCCGGCTGACCATCAAAGTCCTGTTT